>NZ_BAAAZP010000094.1:0-26441 GCF_039536965.1 Nonomuraea antimicrobica
CTTCACCCCCACCCTCCGCAAAAACCACCCCGAACCCCACACCCTCCTCACCGCCATCGCCCACATCCACACCCACACCACCACCACACCCCACTGGCACCACATCCACACCAACAGCCAACCCACCACGACCACCCACATCGACCTGCCGACCTACCCGTTCCAGCACCAGCGCTACTGGGTCGACCAGGACGCCGCTCACGTGCCCGGGTCCGTGGCGGAGGACGACGGTTTCTGGGAGGAGCTGGCGTCCGAGGAGACGGACGCGCTGGCCGCGCGGTTGAACGTGGATGCCGGTGCGCTCAGGAACGTGCTCCCCGCCCTGTCGTCGCTCCGCGACGAGCGGCGCAAGGGCTCCGTGCTCGACGGCTGGCGGTACCGGATCGTGTGGCGTGAGGTGACCGTCCCGGTCGCCGGAGGTCAGGAGGGCGGGGCCTGGTTGGTGGCCGTGCCCGGCGCGGAGCAGGATGCGCGGATCGTCCGTGACGTCGTGGAGGGCTTGGAGGCGGGCGGCGTACGGGTGCGTGCGCTCATCGTGAACGGCGACGACCGCGAGGCGCTCGCCAAGAGCGTACGCTCCACGATCACCTCCGCAGACGCCGTGGACGGTGTGCTCTGCCTGTTGCCACTCGACGACGAGCCGCATCCCGACCACCCCACGATGTCCCGGGGCGCGGCGGCGACCGTCACGCTGGTGCAGGCGCTGGCCGACGCCGAGGTGGGTGCCCCGCTGTGGGTCGTGACCTCCGGAGGTGTCGCCCTCGGCGAGGCGGGCGAGCCGGCGAGCCCGTTCCAGGCGTCGGTCTGGGGCATGGGCGCGGTGCTCGCGGTGGACCATCCGAACACGTGGGGCGGGATCATCGACCTTCCCTCCGCCCCGCGCGCCGAGGAGGTCGCGCTGCTCCGCGACGTGCTGGCGGGCGGCGAGGACCGGGAGGACCAGGTGGCGATCCGGGCGGGCGGCGTGCACGCGCGGCGCATGGTGCCCTCGCCCAAGGGGCCGGCGGAGGTGTGGAGACCTCGGGGAACGGTGCTGGTCACCGGCGGTACGGGCGGGGTCGGGGCGAACGTGGCCCGGTGGCTGGCCCGGGAGGGCGCGGACCGCGTGGTGCTGGTGAGCCGCGCCGGCCGGTCCGCGCCCGGCGCGGCGGACCTGGAGGCGGAGCTGACCGGGCTGGGTGCCGCGGTGACGATCGCCGGCTGCGACGTGACCGACCGGGACGCGGTACGGGACCTGCTCGAATCGCTTTCCGACGAACCGCCGCTGACGGCGGTGATGCACGCGGCGGGGGCGGGACACGACGACATGCCCGTGACCGGGACTACGCCGGCGGACTTCGCCGGGGTCGGCCGCGCGAAGATCGCCGGTGCGGTAAACCTGGACGAGCTTCTGGGTGACCGGCCGCTGGAGGCGTTCGTACTGTTCTCCTCGGGCGCGGCCGTGTGGGGATCGAGCGGGCAGGCCCCGTACGCGGCCGCCAACGGGTTCCTGGACGGGCTGGCGCGGCGGCGACGGGCCCGTGGGCTCGTGGGCGTCTCGATCGCCTGGGGCGGATGGGGCGGCGGCGGGATGATGGAGGGCACCGGCGGGGAACGGCTCGGCAGGAGCGGTTTGCGGGCGATGGCGCCGGAGATCGCGGCCGCCGCGATCGGGCAGGCGGTGGCCGCCGGGGACGCCCATCTGGTGGTGACCGACATCGACTGGGAGCGGTTCGCGCCCGCCTTCGCGCTGGCGCGGCCCCGCCCGCTGGTGAGCGCCATCCCCGAGTTCGCCAGGGCGCTGGCCGGCTCGGACACCGTGGAGGACGAGGACGGCGGCACGGCGCTCGCAACGCGGCTGGCGGGCCTGTCCCCGGACGAGCGGGCGCGGGCGCTGGTGTCGCTGGTGCGGTCGGAGGCCGCGGCGGTGCTGGGGCACCCGTCGGTGGACCCGATCGAGCCCGACAGGGCGTTCAACGAGCTCGGGTTCGACTCGCTGACCTCGGTGGAGCTGCGCAACCAGCTCCTTCAGGCCACGAGGGTGAAGCTGCCGGTCACGCTGGTGTTCGACCACCCCACCCCGGTCGCGCTCGCCCGGTTCCTGGGAGAGCAGCTCGCGCCCGAGGAGTCGCCGGCCGCGTCCTTGCTGGCCCGGCTCGACGAGATGGAGCAACTGCTGCGGGAGCAGGCCCTGCCGTCCGGGGAGCGGGCGCGGATCGCCGACCGGTTCAGGGACGTCCTGCGCGCGGCGGAAAGGCCGAACGGCGAGGCGGAGGAGGCCGACGCAGAGCAGGACTTCGACGACCTCTCCGACGATGAGCTCTTCGCCGCGCTGGACGACCAGCTCGGCACGTCCTGACAGGCGGGCCGGGATCCCCCGGTCCGCCACCGAACCGCATCACCCCACCCCGGCGAGGAGAGGCCGATGAAGGATATCGCTGACCTTCTACTGTCAGGTGAGTACGACACCGAGCAGCTCCGGCGCGTCCCGATCCCGGAAAGCTTCCGTGGCGCGGTCGTCCTGGAGGAGGACGCCGACATGTTCGCGGGCATCAGGACCGAGAGCCGCGACCCGGCGAAGTCACTGACCCTCTGCGACGTCCCCACGCCGGAGCCCGGCCCGGGCGAGGCGCTGGTCGCGGTGATGGCGAGCAGCATCAACTACAACACCGTGTGGAGTGCGATCTTCGAGCCGGTGCCCACGTTCGGGTTCCTGAAGCGGTACGCGAAGTCGGTGCCCTCGGCCGGGATCCACGACCGGCCGTTCCACGTGCTCGGCTCGGACATGTCCGGTGTGGTGCTGCGGACCGGCCCTGGCGTGCACCGCTGGCGGCCGGGCGACAAGGTCGTGGCGCACTGCCTGTCGGTCGAGCTGTCCTCGCCCGACGGCCACGACGACAGCATGCTCGACCCCGACCAGCGCATCTGGGGGTACGAGACCAACTACGGCGGGCTGGCACAACTCAGCCTGGTGAAGGCGAACCAGCTCATGCCCAAGCCCGGCCACCTGACGTGGGAGGAGGCGGCCGTCTCCGGCCTGGTGCACTCGACGGCCTACCGGCAACTGATCTCGCGCAACGGCGCGAACATCAAGCTGGGCGACGTGGTGCTCATCTGGGGCGCCGCGGGCGGGCTCGGCTCGTACGCCACCCAGCTCGCGGTGCGGGCCGGGGCGATCCCGGTGTGCGTGGTGTCCAGCCCTCGCAAGGCGGAACTGGTCCGCGCCCAGGGCGCGGACCTCGTCATCGACCGGGCCGCGGAAGGCTACCGGTTCTGGAAGGATCCCGAGACGCCCGATCCCGGGGAGTGGCGGCGGTTCGGGGCGCAGATCCGCGACCTGACCGGCGGCGACGACCCCGATGTCGTCTTCGAGCACCCGGGCAGGGAGACCATGGGCGTCAGCGTGTACGTGGCGCGGCGCGGCGGCACCGTCGTCACCTGCGCCTCCACGTCGGGCTACCAGCACCAGTACGACAACCGCTACCTGTGGATGGGCCTGAAGCGGATCGTCGGCACGCACTTCGCGAACTACCGTGAGGCGTGGGAGGCGAACCGGCTCATCGCCAAGGGGGCGGTCCACCCCACCGTGTCCGCCGTCTACGGCCTCGACGAGGTGGGGAGGGCGGCCCGCCAGGTCCACGCGAACGCCCACAGCGGCAAGATCGGGGTGCTCTGCCTGGCACCGGGTCCTGGCCTGGGCGTCGACGACCCCGAGTTCCGCGCTCACCACATCGACCGGATCAACCGGTTCCGCGAGGACGCGGCGAACCCGGACGAGGAGGGCTGAGCCGTCATGACCGAACGTCTGGCAGGCAAGGTCGTGCTGGTCACCGGGGGCAGCTCCGGCATGGGGCGGTCGGCCGCGGAGCGCGTCGCGGCGGAGGGCGGCGCCGTGGTGGTCGCGGCGCGGCGCAAGGACGTCGGCGAGCAGGTCGTGTCCGGCATCCGCGCGCGCGGCGGCCGGGCGCTGTTCGTCGCGGCCGACGTCACGGTGGAGTCCGACGCCGAGCGGGTGGTGCGGGCCGCGGTGGAGGAGTTCGGCCGCCTGGACGGGGCGTTCAACAACGTCGGCGGCGTGAACGCGGCCGGGATGCTGCCCGACGTCGACGACGCCGGCTGGCAGGCGGACCTGGCGCAGAACCTCACCAGTGTCTTCTACGGCCTGAAGTACCAGATCCCGGCGATCGCGGCCGGGGGCGCAGGCGGGTCGATCGTGAACAACGCCTCCACCTTCGGCGTCGTCGGAGTGCCGGGCGCCGGCGCGTACGTGGCGGCCAAGCACGGCGTGGTCGGGCTGACCCGGGCGGCCGCGCTGGAGAACGCCGAGCGCGGCATCCGGGTCAACGCCCTGGTCACCGGCAACGTGGACACGCCGTTGCTGCGCAGCCTGCTGGGCGCGCCGCCGGAGGGACCGCTGGGGACGCGGGTGCCGAACCCGGCCGGGCGGGCGGCCACGCCGGAGGAGGTCGCCGCGTTCGTCGCGTTCCTGCTCAGTGACGAGGCCGGTTTCGTCACCGGCGCGGCGCTGCCCGTCGACGGCGGCACCACCGCCCAGTGACGTGCCGCGCGTCCGCCGTCCGATTGCCCAGGCGAGGCGGTACGGCGCCCCGCCGCACACCAGAAAGGAGATGATCTCATGCCCTATGCCCTCGATCCTGAGCTGGCGCCGCTGGCGTCGCTGATCCCCGCCGTCGAGCTGGCCAAGGTGGTCGACAAGGAGATCGTGTTCACCCCCGAGCAGGAGCGGGCCTGGCACGAGAGCCTTCCCACCTACACCCCCCGGCACCCCGTGGACGTCGCCGACCGGGAGATCCCCGGCCCTGAGGGCGCGCCGCCGGTCAGGGTGCGCGTGTACGAGCCGTCCACCGCGGAGCGGCCCGGCCCGGGGCTGCTCTACGTGCACGGGGGCGGCTTCGTCGCCTCCGACCTGGTGGCCTTCGACGCCCGGTGCACGGAGATCGCCGACCGGGTCGGCGCGGTCGTCGTGTCGGTCGACTACCGGCTCTCCCCCGAGACCCCGTTCCCCGGCGCGCTGGAGGACACCTACGCGGCGCTGACCTGGCTGCACTCCGCCGCCGGGGAATTGGGCGTGGACGTCTCACGCGTCGCGGTCGGCGGCGACAGCGCCGGCGGCAACCTGTCCGCCGCGGTGTCCCTCCTCGCCCGTGACCGCGGCGGACCAGCGCTGTGCTTCCAGTTCCTGGACGTTCCCGTGCTGGACGATCGGATGACCACGAAGTCGGTGCGGGAGTTCGTCGACACCCCGGGGTGGAACGGCAGGAACACCGAGGCCATGTGGGGCTACTACCTGAAGGGCGGGCCCGCCCCCGGGTCGCCCGACGTGTCCCCGTACGCGGCTCCGATGCGGGCCGAGGACCTCACGGGGCTGCCTCCCGCGCTGGTCGTGGTGTGCGAGTTCGACCCGCTGCGCGACGAGGGCATCGCGTACGCCCAGCGGCTCACGCACGCCGGGGTCGCGACGGAGCTCGTCCTGTACCCCGGGACGTTCCACGGCGCGTCCGTGGTGGCCGACGTGGAGATCACCAGGAAGATGCGCGAGGACATGATCTTCTCTCTGCGCCGCGGCCTGCGCCCGGCGGGCGGGCGCTGATCGGCCGCGACCCTGCCGTCCCCGCCTTAGCCGGGCCTGCTGCCCGAGGAGGGGGCGGGCCCGGTGAGCAGCTTCGCGGCGCGGTCGCGCAGGCCGGCCCTGTCCACCTTCCTGTTGGGGTTCAGCGGGAACTCCGCCAGGTGGTGGTAGCGCCGGGGAACGATGCCCGGCGGCAGCGTCCTGCGGAGTTGGACGGCGAGGTCGGACGGCTGCGCTGGCGTCCCGGTGTAGAAGACCACGAGCGCGGTGGAGCCGTCGCCCGTCGGGGCGCCGATGGTCACGGCGTCCTCGATGCCGGCGCAGCCGCGTACGGCCTGGTCGATCTCGGCCAGTTCGACGCGCCACCCCTGCACCTGGACCTGGGCGTCGGCCCGGCCGAGATAGACCAGTTCGCCGTTCGCGACGCGCCGGACCCGGTCGCCGGTGTTGTACCAGACGCGCCCGTCCCGCTCGACGAAGCGGCCCTCGTCGTTGCGAGGGTCGAGGTAGCCGGGGGTGGTCTGCGGGCCGGTGATCCACAGCTCGCCCTCGGTGGACGCTGGCTGCCCCTGGCCGTCGAGCAGCAGGTGGTCGTGGCCGTCGTTGACGAACCCGATCGGGGACAGCCCGTTGACGCACAGGCCGGGCGAGGTCCGCTCCGACCAGCGGTGGCCGGTGATGGTGATGGTCAGCTCGGTCGGCCCGTACAGGTTCTCCAGCACGGACCGGGGTGCGGCCCGCTGCCAGTCGGTCGCGTCCGCGCACTTCAGCGCCTCACCCGCGAACAGGCTCCAGCGCAGGAACGGCATCATGTCCGGAGCGAGGCCGCCGGTCCTGCGCGCCATCGAGATGGCGCTGGGGGTGGAGAACCAGACGGTGACGCCCTGCTCGGCCAGGAAGCGGGGCAGGTTCCGGTACGCGAGCGACGGCACGGCCACCGAGGTTGCTCCGGCGCCCCAGGCGCAGAACAGGTCGAACATCGCGCAGTCGAAGGTCAGGTCGAAGGTCTGGGAGAAGACGTCGCGGGGCGTGAAGTCGTAGCGCCGGTCCATGAAGTGGAAGTAGTGCGCCAGGTTGGCGTGCGTGATCGGGACGCCCTTCGGGGTGCCGGTCGAGCCCGAGGTGTACAGGACGTAGGCGACGCCGCCCGGCTCGACGGGCCGGGGCCTGGACAGGGCGTGGCCCGGGTCGACGCGCTCGGCGCCGGGTGCGAGGACGGACACCTCCAAGCCCTCGCCGCGCAACTCGGCGGCGACCTTGCGGCCCCGCTCGTCCACCACCAGCGCCGAGACCCCGGCGGCGGCGATCATCTGCCTGGTGCGCGCGATCGGGAAGTCCGGATGCAGCGGCACGACGGTCGCCCCGGCGTAGAGCCCGGCCACGATGCCGGCGTAGGCGATCGTCCCCTTGGCGGCGAGCACCCCGACGGCCGCCGGCGGCGTGGCGGGCGTGTGCAGCAGCGCGCCGCCCCAGAGCAGCGCCAGATGGTGCACCTGCTCGTACGTCGCGACGTCCGCGCCGACCCTGAACGCGGCGCCGCCGGGAGATTTCCCAAGACCGCGCAGAAACAGTTCGTACAGCGGCCACTCGCTTTTCTCTGCCATTCTCACACTCTTCTCGAATATCATTTAAAAAATGCTCTGTACACGCCCGTCACGCTTATCTAGAATAATCCCCGAGAAGGGCCGTCAAATATTTCCCGAATTCCCCCGGAAGCCATGAGAAGGGAACATCGACAAAAATGTGGGACGACCGTTTCGAGAACATCCTCCGCCGCCACCTTCCCTTTCTGCCGCCCGACGAGGAACTCAAGGAGGACGTCGGGCTGATGGACCTCGGGCTCGACTCGCTCGGCATCGTGGACCTGTTGACCACGCTCGAAGGCGAGTACGGCGTACGTTTCCTGGACGAGGCGCTGAGCATGGAGACGTTCGAGACCCCCGCCGTGCTGTGGAAGACGCTCTCCGCGCTGAGCGGGCCGAACGCCTGACACCTCACCGAGGCCCACGTGCTCACCGGGGTGAGCCGTGGGCCTTCCCGCGTGCGCGGCAGCTCAGACGGCCGAGGCCGCGAGCGCCACCGTCCGCGGGTTCACCGGCGTCACCGTGAAGGTCTTCCTCGTGAGCGCGACCCTGCCGAACAGGCTGTCCGGGCCGCAGACGCACACCGTGCCCACGCCGAGCCGCTTCAACGCCGCCACCGCGTCCGGCCATCGCAGGGCCCGTACGATACCGTCGAGCAACATCGTCCGCACGCCCTCGCCGGTGGTCAGCACGGTGCCGTCGTGGTCGTCGACGACCGGCAGCCTCGGGTCGGCGAACCGCAGCCCGTCCAGCACCTCCTCCTCCGCGCGGCGCCGGAGCGGCGCGAAGGCGGCCGAGTGCATGGGCGGGCGCATCGTGTACAGGGAGAGCCCGCCGCTCGCCCGCACCCGCCCCTTCAGCCACTCCTCCTGCCGCTCTCGCAGGGAGAGCATGTAGAAGTCGTGGTCGATGTGGCAGGACACCTCGTACCACTCGCCCTGCGCGTCGAGCTCGGCGAGCAGCTCCCGCAGCCGCGGCTCGGGCGTGCGGACGAAGGAGTGGGTGACGACGTCGGTGTGCTCGCGGCCGAAGTAGTCGTCCGTGCAGCGCGCGAGATCGGCGGTGAGGCGCACCGCGTCATCGAAGGGCAGCGCGCCGGAGTACGCCGCGGCGGCCTTGCCTCCGAAGCTCGGGCCGACGCACGCCTCCGGCTCCACGCCGAGGTTGCGCCCGGCCCAGTCGGCGAGGGCCACGCAGGCCACCATGAACGCCACCTGCGCGGCCTCGCTGTAGTCGCCCTCCGCCCGTTGGAAGCGGTCCATCAGGGAGTAGCCCAGCACGTCGTCCGCGATCGCGGTGAGCCGCCGCGCCGCGGGGTCGCCCAGCATGAACGCGGCCACCTCGTCCACGGCGAGCGGCCCCATCCCCGGGAACACGATCGCGGTGCTCACCAGCCCGCCTTGATGGTGTCGGCGATGAAGGCGCGCTGCTCGTCGGTGACCCACCAGCCGACGGGTACGCACACCACGCGCCGCGCGACGCCGTCCAGGCCGGGCAGCTCCGCCCGGTAGTCGCGGACACAGGTGTGCAGGTCGTTGCGCTCGTGCACGTTGCTCGCCATGATCCCGGCGTCGTCCATGCGCTTCATGAACCCGTCGCGGTCCTCCACCTTCATCGGGTAGATCCAGAAGGAGGAGAGCCGGTCGGCCGCCCGCTCGGTCAGCTCCAGCCCGGGCACGCCGGCCAGCTCACGGTCGTAGAAGGCGGCGTTGTCGCGGTGCCTGGCCAGCACGTCGTCCGCCTTGGCCAGGTTGGCCAGCCCGATCGAGGCGTTGATGTCGGTCATGTGGAACTTGTAGCCCCATTCGGGGACGTCCGGCGGGTTGCGGAGTCGGTCGGCGGTCCTGTCGATGCCGAACCAGCGCAGCAGCGTGGCCCGCCGGTACAGCTCGTCGCCGGGCAGCGCGAGCGCGCCGCCGTCGCCGGTGGTGAGGTGCTTGATGGCCTGGAAGCTGAACACCGAGACGTTGCCGTGCGTACCGATCGGCCTGCCGCGGTAGGCGGCGCCCCACGCGTGCGCGCAGTCCTCGATCACGACGGGACGGAAGCCGAGCCTGGACTCGGCCTCGTCCAGGATCGCGGCGAGTCGGTCCAGATCCACCGGATAGCCGGCGAAGTGCACCACCATGATGGCGCGGGTCCTGGGGCCGATCTTCGCGGCCAGGTCGTCGAGGTCGACGTTGAGGGTGGCCGGGTCGATGTCGACCCATCTGATGCGCAGCCGGTTGGCCAGGATCGCCCAGTTGGTGGCCTCCATGGTCAGCGGCGTGGACAGCACCTCCCCCTCGCCGGGGTCCGCGCCGCCGGCTCCCCCTGCGGCCATGTGCAGGGCGAGGTGCAGGCCCGAGGTGGCGCTGTTGACCGTGACCACCCTCGGATTGCCGATGCGCGCGGCGAGGGCCTGCTCGAACTCGGCGACCTTGGCACCCTGGCCGATCTGGCCGCTGCCGACCACCTCGGCGACCGCGGCGGGCGCCTCGTCGGACATCGGCACCTTGAACAACGGGATCATCGCTGGCTCCTTGCGTCTCCTCGCGGGCCGTCAGCCGACCAGGGCCTGGTCACTGAGCTGGTCGTACCTGGCCCGGCACGCGGCGTACGACGGCAGCAGCCCGAACTCCTCCGCCTCACTCAGGTACGGGGCGATGCGGTCCTTGTCCGACAGCAGCGGCTCCGACCCGCCCGGCCAGGGCAGGGCGAGCCCCGGGTCCAGGGGGTTGATCGTGATCGCCGTGTCAGGGGAGTAGGTGGTCGAGCACAGGTAGACGACCGTGGCCTCGTCCGTCAGCGGCGAGAACCCGTGTGCCAGCCCCTCGGCCAGGTACAGGGCGTGCCGGTTCGCGGCGCTCAGCTCGACGGCGACGTGCCGGCCGTAGGACGGCGAGCCGACCCGGATGTCGACCACGATGTCGACGATCGCGCCCGCGGGGCAGGTCATGTAGCGGGCCTGACCGGGGAGCTGGTTGGCGTGCAGGCCGCGGATCGTGCCGCGGCTCGACACCGAGCAGTTGACCTGGGCGATCGAGAGCGGATGACCGATCGCCTCCTCGAACGCCGGCTGGCTGAACGCCTCCAGGAACTGCCCCCTGCTGTCGGGGAAGACCTTGGGCTCGACCAGGAACACCCCGCTCACCGCGAGCTGCGTGATCCGCATGGCGGAAACCTCTCTGTTTGCGATCTTGTCGGGTCGGCCGGGCACTACGGGTACTCGTAGAACCCGCGGCCGCTCTTCTTGCCGAGGAGCCCGCCCTCGACCATGCGCAGCAGCAGCGGCGGGGGCGTGTAGAGCGGCTCCTTGAACTCCTCGTAGAGGGCGTCCGCGATCGACGCGACCGTGTCGAGCCCGATCAGGTCGGCCAACCGCAGCGGGCCCATGGGGTGGGAGCAGCCCAGCGTCATCCCCTTGTCGACGACGTCGGCGGAGGCGAAGCCGGTCTCGACCATGCGCACCGCCGACAGCAGGAACGGGATGAGCAGCGCGTTGACCACGAACCCCGCCCGGTCCTGCGACCTGATCACCTGCTTGCCGAGCGTCCCGGCGACGAACGCCTCCACCCGCTCGCACGTCTCACGCGCGGTCAGCAGCGACCCGATCACCTCCACCAGCGCGAGCGCGGGCACCGGGTTGAAGAAGTGCACGCCGATGACGCGATCGGGCCGGCTGGTTGCCCGGGCCAGCCTGATGATCGGGATGGAGGAGGTGTTCGTGGCGATGACGGCGTCGTCGGCCCGCAGGATCTTGTCGATCGCGCCCAGCACCTCGAGCTTGACCGACTCGATCTCCGGGACGGACTCGAAGACGATCTGCCTGCCAGCCAGCTCTCCCAGGTCGGTGACGAAGGAGACGCGCGCCAGCGCCTCGTCACGCCCGGCCTCGGTGACCGTCCCCTTGCGCACGCCGCCGTCGAGCCACCTCAGCAGACGCCGTCTGGCGGGCTCGATCGACGCCTCGGTGGACACCGCCACCAGCACGTCCAGGCCGGCTCGGGCGCACGCCTCGGCGATGCCCGAGCCCATGACGCCGCACCCGACGACTCCCACCTTGCGGATCTCACTGCGGATCTCACTGCGGATCTCGCTCATGATGTCTGCCCCTTCCGGGCCGCCGGCGCCGGCGGCGCCGACCAGTGGAGAAGGCACGCCCCGATGGACATGCCGCCGCCGAAGCCGGCGAGCAGGACGAGGTCGCCCTCGCTCAGCAGGCCCGACCGGTTGGCGTGGTCGAGCGCCACGGGCACGGACGCGCTGCCGACGTTCCCGTACTTCTCCAGCGTGCGCGGGGTACGGGCGCCGTCCAGGCCGGCCCGCCCGATCAACTCGGTGAGAAGGACGCCGTTCGCCTGATGCGGCACGAACACGTCGACGTCGTGCGGCCGGTATCCCGCGCCGTCCAGCAGGCCGTCCAGCACGGGCGGCACGGTCTTCATCACGAAGTCGGTGACCCCGCGGCCGTCCATGCGGAAGTAGTGGCCGCCCGCCGCGAGCGTCTCGTACGACGCAGGGAGCCTGCTGCCACCGGCGTCCACCCTGATGAGCCGGCTGGCGCCGCCGTCGCTGCACAGGTCGAAGCCGATGATCCCGGAAGGGCCGGGGGCCGGGCCGACGACGACGGCGCCGGCGCCGTCCCCGAACAGCACGGCTGTGCGCCGGTCGGTGGCGTCGAGGATGCGCGAGTACACGTCCGCGCCGACCACCAGCGCGTAACTGCCAGGCCGGAGCGCGATGAGGCTGTGCGCCACCGCGAGCGCGTACACGAAGCCGCTGCACACCACGTTGATGTCGAAGCACGCGGCGCCGTGCGCGCTGAGCGCGTCCTGGACGAGACACGACGTGGGCGGCTGGGGTGAGTCGCCCGTCGACGTGGCGACGATGAGGTAGCCGATCCGGCCGACGTCGATGCCGGCCTGGTCCAGCGCCTCGCGGGCGGCCCGGACGGCCAGGTCGGAGGTCGCCTCGTCGGGCGCCGCACGGCGGCGGGAGGTGATCTGGGTCTTCCGCTCGATCCAGTCCGCGGTGACGCCCGCCGGCGCCGCCACCTCCTCGTTGGGGACCTCTTCCTTCGGCAGGTAGGAACCGGTGCCCAGGATTGCCGTGGTTTGCATGGCCACTGCCAATACACCTCTCCCATCGCGTCCCGGAGCGTCCGTGGTGGGGCGGCCCGGACGGCGAGCCCGGCCGGCGGCCGGAGCATGGTTCGCGGTCGGATTCACGTGGATTCGTGGTCGGATTCGCGGTCAGAGCGGTGTTTCCGTCACGAGGCCGCCTCCCCGAGGCCGAATACGGCACTCAGGAATTGGGCCCGCGTTTACGAATGCCGCCGATTTCTGCCAGGCTCAACGGCGAGAACGCTAGTCGGAGCCCATCCCCGGGGACCAACCCTTATCGGCCCCTACCGGCTTTTCGCATTTCTGCGCCGCACCGTCGGGCGCCCCCTACGGCGGGCCGCCGACGGCCTTCCGCGCAACCGGGGACACGTTTTTCGGGCGAGCGCGCGCGTCGAAATCCCGCGCCCGCCACGCGACAAGGGGCGCGATCTCCCCTCTCTTCCCGCCGGTCACCCCTAAACGCCCGGGATTCCCTGGCGGTTCGTGAGGCGGGCGTCATGTCATGGACCGCGGTGAGCCCGGCCCGCCGGACACGGCCGGACCATGCCGACTACGAAAGGCTGATCATGCGCGTTCTTGTGACGGGCGGCGCCGGCTTCATCGGCTCGAATTTCGTCGACAGAGTGATCCGGGGCACCTATCCGGCCCTGGCCGGAGCCGAGGTGGTGGTGCTCGACAAGCTCACCTACGCGGGCAACCTGGAGAACCTCGCGGACGTCGCCGCCGACCCCCGCTTCCGCTTCGTCCACGGGGACGTCACCGACGCGCCGCTCGTGCGGGATGCGATGGACGGCGTCGACCTGGTCGTCCACTTCGCCGCAGAGTCGCACGTCGACCGCTCCATCGAGGAAGGCGCGGAGTTCGTCAGGACGAACGTGCTCGGCACCCAGGTCCTGCTGCAGTGCGCGCTGGACGCCCGGGTCGGCAGGTTCGTGCACGTGTCCACGGACGAGGTGTACGGGTCCATCGCGGCAGGATCGTTCTCGGAGGCCGACCCCCTCCGGCCGAACTCTCCCTACTCGGCGTCGAAGGCCGCCTCCGACCTGCTCGCCCTGGCCTACCACCGGACGCACGGCCTGGACGTCCGCGTCACCAGGTGTTCCAACAACTACGGCCCCTACCAGTTCCCCGAGAAGGTCATCCCGCTGTTCGTCACCAACCTGGCGGACGGGCTGCCGGTCCCCCTCTACGGCGACGGGCGCAACGTACGGGACTGGCTGCACGTCGACGACCACTGCGACGGGATCGCGCTGGTCGCCGAGTCGGGCCGGGCGGGCGACGTCTACAACATCGGCGGCGGCACCGAGCTGAGCAACCGGGAGCTGACCGGGATGCTGCTGGAGACCATGGGCGCGGACTGGTCCTCGGTACGGCCCGTGCCCGACCGCAAGGGCCACGACTTCCGCTACTCCGTCGACATCGGCAAGATCCAGCGGGAGCTGGGCTACACGCCGCGGGTCCGCTTCGGCGAAGGACTGGCGGCGACGGTGCGCTGGTACCTGGACAACCGCGACTGGTGGAAACCCCTCAAGGGGTACGAGCCGGCCGAGGGGGCGCAGTCGTGCTGACGCGCCTGGGCGCCAGAGCCGCGCTGGTCACGACGCTCGTACTGAGCCTGATGGCGCCGCCGCCCGCCACCGCCGAGCCGGCGGACACGACACACCACGTGGCGGGTCTGCGGCAGCCGGTCCGCATCCTCGTGGACGAGTGGGGCGTCCCGCACATCTACGCCCGCGACAGGGACGACCTCTTCCTCGCCCAGGGGTTCAACGCCGCCAGGGACCGGCTGTTCCAGATCGACCTGTGGCGGCGGCGCGGCCTGGGGCAGCTCTCCGCCGCGTTCGGCCCCGCCTACGTGGAGCAGGACCAGGCGGCCAGGCTGTTCCTGTACCGGGGCGACATGGACCAGGAATGGGCCGCCTACGGGCCGACGGCGAAGCGGACCGCGACCAGGTTCACCGACGGGATCAACGCCTACGTGGACTGGCTCGCCCGCAACCCCGAGCACCTGCCGCCCGAGTTCCGCCGGCTCGGCTACGCGCCCGCGCGCTGGCGTCCCGAGGACGTGGTGCGGATCAGGAGCCACGGCCTGGCCAGGAACGCCTTCAGCGAGGTGCTCCGCTCGATCGTCGCCTGCGCGGGCGGGGCCGAGGCGGCGGACCGCCTGTGGCGGCTGCAACCCGAGCACACCACCTCCCTGCCGGACGGGCTCGACCCCTGCGACGTGCCCGCCGACGTGCTGCGCAGCTACGAGCTCGGCACGCGGGCCGTGGTCGTCGAGAACGGCGTGCCGCGGGCCATACCCGCCGACACCGGATCCCTCGCGGCGGCGGGGGGCAGCAACAACTGGGCGATCTCCCCCGGCCGCACCGCCACCGGCCGCCCCATCCTGGCCGGCGACCCGCACCGCGCCCTGACCGCGCCGTCGCTGCGCTACATCACCCACCTGTCCGCCCCCGGGCTCGACGTCATCGGGGCCGGCGAACCCGCCCTGCCCGGCATCTCGATGGGGCACAACGGCACGGCCGCGTTCGCGCTGACCATCTTCGGCACCGACCAGGAGGACCTGTACGTCTACGAGCTCGACCCCGCCGACGCGGGCAGGTACCGCTACGGCGACGGCTGGGAGCGCTTCGGCACCGTCACGGAGCGGATCGAGGTCGCGGGCTCGGAGCCGGCCGTCGCCCAGCTCACCTTCACCAGGCACGGCCCGGTGCTCAAGGTCGACCGCGACCGCGGCCTCGCGTACGCGCTGCGCACCGCCTGGCTGGAACCGGGCACGGCGCCCTACTTCGGCAGCCTGGCCTACATGGAGGCCCGTGACTTCGACGAGTTCGCCGAGGCCATGAGCGGCTGGGGCGGCCCGCCGGAGAACCAGGTGTACGCCGACGTCTCGGGAGACATCGGCTGGGTGCCCGGCGGCCTCACCCCGAAGCGCACCGGCTACGACGGCCTGCTGCCCGTGCCGGGCGACGGCCGCTACGAGTGGGACGGCTTCCACGACGGCGCCCTGCTGCCCCGCGTCCGCAACCCGCGGCCCGGATTCGTCGCCTCGGCCAACGAGTTCAACCTGCCCGAGGACAACCGGGTGCCGGTGGGGTTCGAGTGGGATCCCCCGTACCGCAAGGAGCGCATCGACGAGGTCCTCGCGGCCACCCGGCGCGGCTCGCTGGAGGACTCGATGCGCCTGCAAGCCGACAAGGTGTCAGAACCGGCCCGGCGGATCGTCCGCGTGCTCGCCTCGCTGGAGGGCGCGGACGGGGACGCGGCGCGGGCGCTGGACCTGCTCCGCTCCTACGACGGTGCGGCGGAGGGGGACTCGCCGCAGGCGGCGCTGTTCGAGCCGTGGCTCTCCCGCCGGCTCATGCCGGCGTTCCGGCGCGCGGTGCTGCCGCCGCAGGTGGCCGACGCCATCCCCGTCACCGATGTCAGCCTGCTGGTCGAGGCGCTGGAGCAGCCGGAACGCTGGTTCGGGCCCGGCGGGGACGCCGTACGGGACGAGTTGCTGCGCACCACGCTCGCGGAGGCGTACCGGGACGTCGCCGGGCGGCTCGGCGCCGATCCGGGGCTGTGGCGGTGGGACGGGCTGCAGCACACCGTGTTCACCGGTCTCGCCGGGGAGCACGTGGGTCCCTTCCCGCGCGGCGGCTCGCCGTACACGGTGGACGCCTCGGGGTACGACCCGGCCACGTTCCGCCAGACGTCCGGCGCGACGTTCAAGATGGTGCTCGACGTCGGCAGGTGGGACGAGTCCAGGGCGCTGAACGCCCCCGGCCAGTCGGGCGACCCGCGCAGCCCGCACCACCACGACCTCGCGGAGCGCTGGCGCACGAACGCGTACTTCCCGCTCCTCTACAGCCGCGACCAGGTGGAACGGCACGTGAAGAGCAGCATCACACTCCTTCCGCCCCGCTAGCCACGACCACGACCACACCCCTCTCCCCGACACACGACAACGAGGAACAGCGATGAAGGGCATCATCCTGGCGGGCGGCCACGGCACGCGGCTCTACCCGCTCACGCTCGCCGTCTCGAAACAGCTTCTCCCGGTGAACGACAAGCCGATGATCTACTATCCCCTGTCGGTGCTCATGCTCGCGAACATCACCGACATCCTCATCATCTCGACCCCCACCGACCTGCCCCAACTGGCCCGCCTGCTCCGCGACGGGTCCCACCTCGGGCTCAACATCAGCTACGCACAGCAGGACGAGCCGGTCGGCCTCGCCGACGCCTTCATCCTCGGGGCCGACCACATCGGCAGCGGCCCCGTGGCCCTCGTCCTGGGCGACAACATCTTCCACGGCCACTCCTTCTACGACACGCTCCAGGCGAACGTCTCGAACGTGGACGGGTGCGTCCTGTTCGGCTACCCGGTGAGCGACCCCGAGCGGTACGGGATCGGCGAGACCGACGGCTCGGGCAGGCTGGTCTCCATCGAGGAGAAACCCGCCAAGCCCCGGTCGAACCGGGCGATCGTCGGCCTGTACCTGTACGACAACGACGTGATCGACATCGCCAAGAACCTGCGGCCCTCTCCCAGGGGCGAGCTGGAGATCACCGACGTGAACCGCGCCTACCTGGAGCGCGGCAAGGCGCGGCTCGTGGACCTCGGGCGCGGGTTCGCCTGGCTGGACGCCGGGACGCCGGAGTCGATCCTGCAGGCCAGCCAGTACGTCCAGGTACTGGAGCGGCGGCAGGGGGTGCGCATCGCCTGCGTCGAGGAGATCGCGCTGCGCATGGGGTTCATCGACGCCGACGCCTGCGACAGGCTCGGGTCGGAGCTGTCCTCGTCCGCCTACGGCCGGTACGTACGCACGGTCGCCGCGGAGTTCCGCGACCACCCCGCCCCCTCCCAGAACTGACCCCGCGGGCCCGGCCGGAGCGCGGTCCGAGGCCCACGAGCAAGGAGAATGCCGTGACGAGAGCCGACCTGTGGCTCCACCGTTTTCACACCTCGCCCGAGAGCGGTGTCGAGGTGATCTGCTTTCCGCACGCCGGAGGCTCGGCGAGCTTCTACCACCCGCTGTCGAAGGCCCTCTCCCCCGCCGCCGACGTGCTCGCCGTGCAGTACCCCGGCCGGCAGGATCGACGCGGGGAGCCGCCGGCCGGCGACCTGCGCCACCTCGCCGCCCGCATCGCCGACGTCCTGCGCCCCGGTGGCGATCGGCCGCGGGTGTTCTTCGGGCACAGCATGGGGGCCCTCGTCGCGTTCGAGACCGCCCTGCACCTCGGCGGCGACGGCCCGGCCGCGCTGTTCGTGTCGGGACGGCGCGCGCCCAGCCGGGTCCGCCATGACCTGGTGCACCTCCTCGACGACCATGGGCTGGTGTCGCATCTGAAGGAGCTGAACCCGGCCGAGGCGGCGGCGCTCGACGAGGCCGAGATCCGCGAGCTGGTGCTGCCGGTGATCCGCGCCGACTACCGGGCGATCGAGACCTACCGGCCCGTGGCGGGGGCGTCGGTCGACTGCCCGATCATCGCGCTCACCGGCGACAGCGACCCCCTCACGAGCCCCGCCGAGGCGCGTGCCTGGAGCGGGCACACCACGCACCGCTTCGAGCTGGGCGTCTTCACCGGCGGGCATTTCTTCCTGCGTGACCACATCGACGGCGTGGCCGAGACGATCCTGGAGTCGGTGGAGACGATCCGCGCCTGATTACGTGCAAGGGCCGCCGACCTGGGAGCTTCTCAAGGCATATGCCCGCCGGGCCGGTCGGCGGACGCTCTGGCGGCGCGCCCCTTGTTGCGCGGCGCACTCCGTTTCGAGGCGCGGTCATGACCACGATCCCGTATGCGGTCATGACCGACTGCCGGTCGGACTGCCGGTCGGATTGCCGGCGAGCACACAGGCAACGGGCGGGTCGAGTTCGAGGGTCTCGACCCGGAGGTGGGTGAAGCCGGCCTGGGTGAGCAGGTCCTGGAGCTCTTGGGCGGCTCGGACCGTGGTGTCCCGGGTGGCGCCCGGGCAGCGGGGCTGGCTGACGAGCGCGATGCGTCCTGCGGGGCGGAGCAGGCGGCGCAGCTCCCGAAGCCGCGCCACCGGGTCGGGCCAGAACCCCACGGAGTTGACGGCGAGGATGGCATCGAGCGGATCGCCGACGCTCGGCAACTGCTCCACGGAGGCGTACGTGAGGTGCACGCGGCGGGCACGGACGGCGGCGGCGTTGCGACGGGCGGCCTGCCGGACCATGGCCCGCGAGTGGTCGATGCCGAAGACGTGGCCCCGGGTGGCGCGGCGGGCGAACTCGGCGATGGCGATGCCGGGGCCGAAACCGATCTCGAGCACCCGGTCGGTGGGCTGCACGTCCAGCAACGACACCGCCCAGATGTTGCGCTGCCGGTTGGAGGGGCGAAGAGCGAACATCCAGCCGTTCGCCCACCCGACGATCCCCCGGGGGCGATGGGCCTGGCCCACCAGGTATCTGATCACGCGTTGCTTGAGAGATGTGCCTGTTGTCTGCATGATCGCCAGTCAACGGCTTCAAGTATGCTTGAAGTCAATGGGTGAGCAGTTGACGATCGGGGAGCTGGCGAACCGCACGGGTGTCGCCACCTCCGCCCTGCGCTACTGGGAGGATCTCGGCCTCCTACCGGCGCCCGCCCGGGTCTCGGGGCAACGGCGTTATCCGCCGTCGGCGGTCGGGCTGGTCGGTGTGGTCGTGATGCTGCGCGCTGTCGGCTTCACGTTGCGGGAGATCAAAGCCTTCATCGTCGCCCGTTCGCCGGCCGGCGACGAATGGCGCGAGCTGTACCAGCGCAAGCTCGCCGAGCTGGACCAACGGATCGCCCAGGCTCAGGTGGCACGCACCGCCATCGCCCACGTCTTGGCCTGCCCGCATGAGGACGTCTTCGAGTGCTCCAACTTCACCGGCGGGGTCGCGGCGTTCCTGGCGGGATCTTCTCTCGAAGAGGCGCACGAAGAGATCCATTCACGCTGACCTTCATCGCGCTCTCCCGCACCTCCAGGAGCGGCAGGCCCGCCGCATACCGCCGGAAGAAGCCGGCGGTGGGGGTGTCCGCCGTCGCGACGGCGTCCGGGGTGCCCTCCGCGACCACCGCGCCTCCGTCCGGACCGGCTCCAGGCCCCAGGTCGATCACCCAGTCCGCGGACGCGGCGACGGGAATGTCATGTTCGGCCACGACGACGGTGTTGCCCGAGTCGAGCAACACATCGAGCGCGTCCACCACACGCTGAATGTCGGACGGGTGCAGGCCCGAGACCGGCTCGTCGAGCACGACGAGGCCGGCCTTGCGGCTCCCGGCACCACGCCGGATCGCGGACGCCAGCTTCAGCCGCTGCGCCTCGCCGCCGGACAACTCCGTGGCGCTCTGGCCGAGTTGGAGATAGCCGAGCCCGACCTGGTCCAGGGCTCCCAGAGTCTCCGCGAGCTGCGGGTCCTCGGAGAATCGCTCGACGGCCTCGGCGACGGTCAGCCCCAGCACCTGATCGATGGCCAACCCCTGATACCTGATCTCCAGAGCCTCCGGCTTGTAACGCCGGCCCTCGCACGCGTCGCAGACCACCCACACATCCGGCAGAAAGTGCATGTCCACCAGCTTGCGTCCATAACCGGTGCAGGTCTCGCAACGGCCGCCATCCGCGGTGTTGAAGCTGAACCAGGAGGCATTGAGCCCGCGCCCGCGCGCCGCGTCGGTCTCGGCGAACAGCTTGCGGACGATGTCGAACGCTTTGCTGTACGTAGCCGGGTTGGATCGCGGCGTCCGCCCGAGCGGTTCCTGGTCGACGACGGCGACCCAACTGAACCCTTCGAGTCCGGTCACCTTTCGCACCGTGTCGGTCGCCGTCCCGTTCAGGGTGGCCTCCGCGCTCGCCCCGAGCGCGCCCAGCAGGCTGCTCTTGCCGCTGCCGCTCACCCCGGTCAGGCAGGTGAGCCGACCGACGGGGAAACGTACCAGGTCCGCGGTCACGTTGTGCGCGCGCAGGCCGTGCAGTTCCACCCAACCGGTGTCGTCTCCGGCCGGGCGGCGGGTTCTGCGGAGCCGCGGCCCCCCACCGGTCAGATAGCGCCCGGTCAGCGACTTCGGGTGGGCGGCCGCGTCGGCGGGACGCCCCGACACGAGGACCTCACCCCCGAGGCGACCCGCGCCCGGCCCCATGTCGATCACCCAGTCGGCCCGGGCGATCAGCTCGGGGTCGTGCTCGACGAGGAGCACCGTGTTGCCGGCCTCGCGCAGCTCCAGGGCGATGTCGAGCAGTTGCGCCTTGTCCGCCGGATGCAGCCCGGTCCCGGGCTCGTCCAGGACGAAGATGATCCCGCTCAGCTCGGTGCTGAGCTGAGCGGCGAGCCGGGTTCGCTGCAGCTCGCCCCCGGACAGCGTCACCGCGCTCCGGGAGAGCTGGAGATGGGCCAGGCCCAGCCGGTCGAGGATGCCGAGCCTGCGACCCAGGTCCTGCAGCAGCGGCTCACCCACCTCGCGCTGTCGGGCGCCCAGGTCGTCCAGCACGCGCCTCGCCCAGCCGCGTACCTCGCGTACTTCCACCTCGATCAGTTCCGGGTACGTCAGCCCGCCGAGCCGCACGGACCGGGCCGCCTGGGAGTACCCGCTGCCGCCGCAGGTGCCGCAGGGCCGCTTGCGCATGTACGGCAGGTAGCGCTGCTTGGCGCTGGACGTCTGGGCGTTCACGAACACCCGCTCCACCTCGGCGAGCGCGCCCCGCAGCGGCTGGCTCGAGGTGTAGGTCACCAGGGCCGTCTCGTTCTTGTTCGTCATGTCGACGGTCGCCTCGATCTTCTCGTCACCCGTGCCGTACAGCACGCAGTGACGGAACTCCTCAGGCAGCGACTGCCAAGGCCGGCCGAGGTCGACCCCGCGCTTCTCGGCGAGCGCCGGTATGAACGCGTGCTCCCCCGACCGCCACTTGGCGTACCAGGGCGAGGCCCCCGCGAAGAGCGGCAGCTCCGGGTGGGTGATGACCAGGTCCTCCTGCGCCTGCCAGCGCCCGCCCACCCCGTGGCAGTCCGCGCAGCTCCCTTCCGGCGTGTCGCGGTCGAAGTGAGCGGTCGTCAGATACCCGTCCCCGCTGTCCGCCGCCGGCTCCGCGTCGATCCCGGGAAGGCGCGAGTACAGCAGCCCCAGGTGCCCGTCGATGCCGGTGATCGTCGCGACCGTGGAGCGGGGGTTGCGGTTCAGGCGGCGCTGGTCGACCGCGAGCGTCGCGCCGAGTCCCAGGATGCGGTCCACCTTCGGCCGATTGCGCTGGGTGATGTACTGCCGGACGAACGGCGAGAGCCCTTCCAGATACCGTAGCTGGGCCTCGTTGTGCAGGGTGTCTATGGCCAGCGAGGTCTTGCCGCTGCCGCTCACTCCGGTGAAGGCGACGACCTGCCCTTTGGGGATGCTCACGGACACGTCCCGCAAATTGTTGGTACGCGCTCCCACCACGTCAATGGTCTCGCGACCCAGGTCGGCGACGGCCCGCGGCCCTTGGAGCTGTCCTGGTGTTTCGTGCATCGAGGTCCTTGTCTGTTCGCATGGCTCCACCGGTCGGCCGTCGACGCCGACCGGTGGAGCCATGCTTGCCGCAAAACCCGACACCGTTTGTCATATTTCTACGCCGTCTAGGCGAGCCCGCTGCGCGGCATCCCGGGCACCGGGACCTTCACTTGTAGCGTCCGGCCATGGCGTGGAAGACCGCCTTGGGCTCCCAGCGGGTCTCGTCGAGCATCCTGACCACACCGTACGAGCCCAGGTCGGCGGCGCCGAGCCGGGTGTATCCGGCGAAGGTGAACCACAACGCGGTGTCGACGCCCTCCGCCTCGAAGATGTCCACCAGCTCGGTGAGGTAGCGCACCTGCTCCTGCTCGTCGGGCACGGCGCCCTCCGGCGGCTGCCACGCCATGCCGCCCAGCCGGCCGGCGCCCTGGTAGGCGCAGGTGCCGAACTCGGTGACCACGACGGGCTTGCCGTGCTGTCGGTGCGCGCGGATCTCCTCGCGGAAGGTCTCCGCGTTGTACGCGGCGCGGTAGGCGTCCACGCCGACCAGGTCGAACGGGCTCCAGTCGATGGACTCCCACGGGCCGGAGGCATAGGTGACCCGGCCACGGAACCGCGGCCTGACGGTGTCGGCCGCTTCCGCGAGGAAGTCGTTGAGCCGTTGCTGGGTCGGGCCGAGCGACTGCCACCAGGTCACGTCTGCGGTGGCCATGGCCTGCAGGCGATCGCCGTAGGTGAGGCCCGGTATGAAGCCCTGGCAGAAGGCGCTGGTCTCGCAGCCGGTGACCAGCACGACCTCGCCGTCGACGGCCTGGGCCCGGTCGGCGCAGTCCGCGTAGAGGTCGAGGGCGGCCTCGGGCGTCAGGTCCACGGGGAAGGGCGCGAAGTACACCTCCATCCCGGCCGCCGCGGCCTGCTCGGCGGCGACGCTCAGCCGTCCGGGGTCGCCGCCGGAGACGCGCACCGCCGTGCAGTGCAGCTCGTCGGCGATGACCCGCATCTCCCGCCGGACGGTCTCGGGGTCGAACGCCCTGCGCGAGGTGCCGGGCTCCGGCAGGAATCCGGTGTCATAGTTGATGCCCTTCTTCACGATCCATGTCCCCTTTCCAGGAGGTCGAAGGCGCGCTCGACGTCGGGCCTCAACCGCTCCCCCGCTTCGCGCAGGCTCATGCCCGCCGCCAGCCGCTCGAAGAACGTCTCCTGCAGGAGCTGGATCGTGGCGATGATCTGCGCCGCCATGAGGTCCGCCATGAGGTCGTCGGTGAGGTCGTCGGGCGCGGGGCAGGACTCGCGGCCGTCCAGCGCCCTGGCCAGGGCCGCGCGCTGGCCGTACCGCAGCCGCTGGACGCCCGCGAGCAGGGTGGGGCTCTGGCCGATCACCCGCATCCTGACCATGAGCTGCTCGACGTCCACCTCCGCCGCCCGCTCACTGAAGGCCAGGTAGTGGGCGCGCAGCGCCGCGAGCGGCGTCTGATCGGGGGCGCGGGCCGCCACGACGGCGGCGGTGTCCTCTTCGACGACGTCGAGGACCAGCGCCTCCTTGCTCGGGAAATAGTTGAACAGGGTGACCTTGGCGACCCCCGCCGCCTCGGCGATCTCGTTGACGGTCACCGCGTCGAAACCGCGCTCGGCGAACAGCCGCAGCGCCGTCTCGGCGATGTGCCTGCGCCGCTGCGCCTTCTTCTCCTTGCTGACGCCGACCATGGTCATGACGATAATGCAAACCGGGTTCAGAAGTAAACCCGGTTCGCATTATCGCCGCAGGCCGAGGTCAGCGGTGCGGCCCGCGCAACCCTGCGATGAGGAGTTCGACCATGTGGCGCGCGTCGTAGCGGGGGTCGCTGTCCGCGCCGATGCAGAGGTTGCCGACGCCGCGCATGAGCTCGTACGCATCGATGCCGGGCCGGATCTCACCGGCGACGGCTGCGGCTTCGAGCAACTCGGCGCAGACGGGCACGAGGCGGTCGAGGAAGTACGCGCGCAGCGCCTCGAAGTCGGAGTTGTCGGACCGCAGCACGGCGGCGAGTCCATGTTTGGTGACCAGGAAGTCGACGAAGAGGTCGATCCACTGCCCCAGTGCGGCGTGCGGTGAAAGGCCGGTCGCCAGCAGGGCCGGCCCGGCCTCGGCGCAGGCGTCGACCTGGTGCCGGTAGACGGCGATGACGAGGTCCGCTCGCGTCGGGAAATGGCGGTAGATCGTGCCGACCCCGACGCCCGCCTTGGCCGCGATGTCGCGTACGGGGGCGTTCACGCCAGACGCGACGAAGACCGTGGCGGCCGCGTTGAGGAGGGTTTCCTGGTTGCGCCGGGCGTCCTTCCGCCTGGACACGACCGCCTGCCCAGTGGCCTCGTTTCCGTCGTTCACCGCACCACTCCCCTACGCCGCCGCTTGCCAAAGCGGAACCGTGTTCCGTATCGTTCCGGAACGAGGTTCCGCTTTGGTGATGATGCCAGAGCGAGGGCCTGGTAGCCAAGCCACGTGACGCACCACGCTTCCCCCGCAATGAGGAGACACCGTCATGCAGTACCGCACCTTGGGCCGCACAGGTGTGCAGGTCAGCACCCTCGCGCTCGGCGCGATGAACTTCGGCAAGATCGGGCGCACCACCCAGGACGAGGCCACCGCGATCGTCGACGCGGCCCTTGAGGCCGGGATCAACCTCATCGACACCGCCGACGTCTACAGCGGCGGCCAGTCGGAAGAGATGGTCGGCAAGGCCGTCGCGGGCCGCCGCGACGACATCGTGCTGGCCACGAAGGCGACCATGCCGATGAGCGACGAGCGCAACCATCAGGGCAGCTCGCGCCGCTGGCTGGGCACCGCGCTGGAGGACAGCCTGCGCCGCCTCGGCGTCGACCACGTCGACCTCTACCAGATCCACCGATGGGACCCGAACACCGGCGACGAGGAGACGCTGTCGGCTCTGACCGACCTGCAGCGCGCGGGAAAGATCCGCTACTTCGGCTCCTCGACCTTCCCCGCCTACCGCATCGTGCAGGCCCAGTGGGCCGCCCGCGAGCACCACCTGAGCCGCTACGTCACCGAACAGCCCAGCTACTCGATCCTGCAGCGCGGCATCGAGACCCACGTCCTGCCCGTGACCGAGCAGTACGGGCTCGGCGTGCTGGCATGGAGCCCGCTGGCCTCGGGCTGGCTGTCGGGCGCGATCCGCGCGGGCCGGGCGATCACCACCAACCGCTCGACGTTCATGCCGCAACGCTTCGACACCGCCATCCCCGCCAACCAGGCCAGACTCGCCGCCGTCGAGCAACTGGCCGAGGTCGCCGACGCGGCCGGCCTGACGATGATCCAGCTCGCGCTCGGCTTCGTGACCGCGCACCCCGCCGTGACCGGCGCGCTCATCGGCCCCCGTACGCTGGACCACCTGCACGCGCAGCTCGCCGCCGCGGACACCATGCTCTCCGCCGACGTGCTCGACGCGATCGACGCCGTCGTCGCCCCCGGCACCGACCTCGCCGCGCACGAGAAGAACGACACCCCGCCCGCGCTGCTCGACCCGTCACTGCGCCGCCGCTGATCGTCCCGCGACAGCCTGATCTTGTACTGGACTGGACACGACCGGCCCAGCACTGGACATTCCCGGACAAATGCCAGGATGGAATCATGGGTGCGGGGGAACTGTGCGGAAGAAAGCCGGAAACGGACGCGATCGCCGAACTGCTGGCGAAAGCCCGGACGGGTACCAGCTCCTCGCTGGTGCTGCGCGGCGAGCCGGGCATCGGCAAGACGGCGTTGCTCGACCACGCCGCCGCGGTGGCCGGGAACATGCGGCTGCTCAGCGGTACGGGAGTCGAGTTCGAGGCGGAGCTGCCGTTCTCGGGGCTGCAGTTGCTGCTGCGTCCCGCGCTCGGATCACTCACCGCGCTGCCCGGCCCGCAACGCGAGGCTCTGGAGGCGGCGTTCGGGCTCGGGCCCGCGACCGGCTCCGAGCCGATGCTGGTCGGACTGGCGGTGCTCTCCCTGCTGGCCGAGCAGGCGGACGAGACGGGACTGCTGTGCCTCGTCGACGACGCCCAGTGGCTCGACCGGGCCTCTCGGGACGCGCTGCTGTTCGCCGCCCGGCGCCTGCACGCCGAGGGTGTGGCCATGATCTTCGCCGTGCGCGACGGTGAGGGATCCTTCCCCGCCCACGGTCTTCCTGAGCTGCGGCTGTCCGGGCTGGCCCCGGAGTCCGCCGCGGCGCTGCTCGACCGGCATCCGCTCACGCCCGCCGTACGCTACCGCCTGCTCGCCGAGGCCGGCGGCAACCCGCTGGCCCTGCTGGAGCTGCCGGTCGCCCTGGCAGGAGAAGGCGGCAGCGTGCTCTCTCCGGGGGCGCTGCCTCTCACCGGCCGCCTGCACCTGGCCTTCCACGGCCAGGTCAGCCGGATGCCCGAAGCCTGCCAGAACCTGCTCCTGACGGCGGCGGCCGACGAGAGCGGCGAACTCGACGTGATCTTGCCCGCCGCCGCCGCACTGGGGGCGACCGTCGAGGACCTGTCCCCCGCCGAACGGGCCGGCCTGGTGCTGCGCGGCGACGCCGACGGCACCACGATCCGGTTCCGCCACCCGCTGATCCGCGCCGCCGTCTACCAGCGGGCACCGCTCGGGCACCGCCTCGCCGTCCACCGCGCGCTCGCCGCCGCCCTCACCGCGCCCGGGCACGCCGACCGCCGCGCCTGGCACCTGGCGGCCGCCGCCACCGGACCTGACGAGGAGGCCGC
>NZ_BAAAZP010000095.1:0-4940 GCF_039536965.1 Nonomuraea antimicrobica
CTTCACCCCCACCCTCCGCAAAAACCACCCCGAACCCCACACCCTCCTCACCGCCATCGCCCACATCCACACCCACACCACCACCACACCCCACTGGCACCACATCCACACCAACAGCCGGCACAACGGCGACATCGAGCTGCCGACCTACCCGTTCCAGCACCGCCCCTACTGGTTGAAGTCCACCCCCGCCGTCGCGAACGCGGACGGGCTGGGACAGGCTCTCGTGGATCACGCCCTGCTCGGTGCCGCAGTCGATCTGTCCGACCAGGGTGGAGTGGTCCTGACCGGGCGGCTCTCCGCGTCGGCCCATCCCTGGCTGGCCGATCACGCTGTCGGCGGACGCGTCCTGTTCCCCGGCACCGGGTTCGTCGAGCTGGCCGTACGGGCGGGAGACGAGGTCGGCTGCTCGGCGGTGGAGGAGCTGACGATCGAGGCGCCCCTGACGGTCGAGGTGGGCGAGCCGGTGGTCATCCAGGTCACGGTGGGTGCTCAGGGCGAGGACGGACGGCGTGCGCTCAGCGTGCACTCCCGTACCGAGTCACGGCCTTGGACGCGCCATGCCGCTGGAACCCTGGCGGCCGGAGACGAAGGGGCGGCCTTCGAGCTGAAGCAGTGGCCGCCGGTCGGCGCCCAGCCGGTGGAGGTGTCCGAGTACTACGAGGCCCTGGCCGCCCAGGGATACGAGTACGGACCGTCGTTCCGAGGCATGAAGCGCGCCTGGATGGCGGACGGTGAGGTGTTCGCCGAGGTGGAGCTGGGCGAGCGGGAGGCGTCCGAGGCAGGCCGATACGGCATTCACCCCGTCCTGCTCGACGCGGCGCTGCACGCCATCGGCGTGGCGGACGGTCTCGCCGACGGCGGCACCGGCGACAAGAGGCCGGTCAGCCTGCCGTTCGCGTGGACCGACGTGCGCCTGCACGCCTCCGCCGCCAGTCATCTGCGGGTGCGGCTGAGGTTCGGCGACGGCAGGGAGGTGGCCGTGGACGCGGCCGACGCCGCGGGCCGGCCGGTGGTGGCCGTTGGCTCCCTGGTCCTGCGCGAGGTCGCGGAGCAGCAGCCCGCCCCGGCCGCGTCCGCGTCGTCGCTGCTGCGGCTCGACTGGACGCCGCTGCAGGCCGAGGCGCCGGGCCCGGTGCAGCGGGTGGCGGTGGTCGGCGAGCGGAGCACGGACCTTGATGCCGCGTTGGCATCGGTGGTCGAGCACGTGTCGTACCACGCCGATGTGGACGCGGTGGTCGGAGCGGGCGAGAACGTCCCCGAAGCCGTGATCATGCGGATCGAGGCGGCCCGCGCGATCGGGGACGAGCGGTCGATGCCTGAGGAGCTGCGTTCGAGCCTGAGCGGGCTGACCGATCTCTTGGGACGTTGGCTGGGTGAGGAGCGGCTGGCCGGGGCGCGGTTGGTGCTGGTCACGCGGGGTGCGGTGGCGGCTCTGGGGACCGATGGTGCTCCGGATCTGGCGGGTGCGGCGGTGTGTGGGCTGGTGCGGTCGGCGCAGGCCGAGCATCCGGGCCGGATTCTCCTGGTGGACGTGGACGAGACGCCGCAGTCATCCCAGACGCTGGCCGCCGTGCTCGGCATCGACGACGAGCCGCAACTGGCGGTACGTGAGGGCACCGTGCTGATGCCCCGCCTGGCCAAGGCAGCCGCCTCCACCGACCTGCGCTTGCCCGAGCAAGCCTCCGCCGGCCTGCGCACCCCGGGTGACGCGGGCGCGTGGCGCCTGGACAGCCCCGCCAAGGGCTCTCTGGACGCCCTGGCTCTGCTTCCCGCCCCGGAGGCGGATCGGGAACTGAGTGCAGGCCAGGTGCGGGTATCGGTGCGCGCGGCCGGGCTGAACTTCCGCGACGTGCTCAATGCTCTGGGCATGTATCCGGGGGAAGCCGGGGCGATGGGCGTCGAGTTCGCTGGAGTGGTGACCGAGTTGGGCTCGGGTGTGGAGGGGTTGCGGGTCGGGGATCGGGTGCTGGGTTTGGGGGAGGGGACGTTCGGTCCTCGGGTGGTGGTTGATCGGCGGATGGTGGTGGTGATGCCGGACGGTTGGGATTTTGCTGGTGCTGCGTCGGTTCCTGGGGTGTTCGCTACGGCGTGGTATGGGTTGGTGGATTTGGCTGGGTTGCGTTCGGGTGAGCGGGTGCTGATCCATGCGGGTGCGGGTGGGGTGGGCATGGCCGCCATTCAGATCGCCCGGCATCTCGGTGCTGAGGTGTTCGCCACGGCTTCTCCGGCCAAGCAGCATCTGTTACGCGGCCTGGGTATCGCGGAGGATCACATCGCCTCTTCCCGCACCCTCGACTTCGCCCGCACTTTCGCCGGGCACGGTATGGATGTGGTGCTCAACTCCCTGGCCGGGGAGTTCACCGACGCCTCCCTCGACCTCCTCACCGACGGTGGCCGGTTCATCGAGATGGGCAAGACCGATCTGCGTGACCCCGAACAGCTCGCCACCACCCACCCGGGAGTGGTCTACCGCGACTTCGATCTGATGGACGCGGGACCTGACCGGATCGGCGAGATGCTCCGGCGGCTGGTGGAACTCCTCGAAGCGGGGGCGTTGCGGCGGTTGCCGGTGCGGTGCTGGGATGTGCGTCAGGCCGGGCACGCGTTCCGGTTCATGGCCCAGGCGCGGCATACCGGCAAGATCGTGCTGACCATCCCGCACACCCCGGATCCGGACGGCACGGTATTGATCACCGGCGGCACCGGCGGCTTGGGTGCGGTCCTGGCTCGTCATCTGGCCGCGACCGGTCAGGCTCGCCATCTGCTGCTGGCCTCCCGCCGAGGGGACCAGGCGCCAGGCGCCGAGCAGCTCCGGGCCGACCTGCAAGCTGCGGGTGTGCGGGTTGAGTTCGCCGCTTGTGATCTCTCCCGGCCGGAGCAGGTCCGGGGGTTGCTGGCGGGTGTCTCTGTCGAGCGTCCGCTGACCGCGGTGTTCCACACTGCCGGGGTGCTGGACGATGGAGTGCTGGCTTCGCTGGACCCGGCCAAGATCGACCGGGTGCTCGCCCCCAAGGCCGATGCCGCCTGGCACCTCCATCAGGCCACCCGCCACCTCGACCTGGCCGCGTTCGTCCTCTACTCCTCCTCCGCCGGAACACTCGACAGCGCCGGACAGGGCAACTACTCCGCCGCCAACGCGTTCCTGGACGCCCTGGCCACCCACCGCCGCCATCACGGCCTGCCCGCACAATCCCTGGCCTGGGGTGCGTGGGCGCCCGAGACGGGTGGAATGACCGGCCAGATGGCCGAGGGTGATCTGAAGAGAGTGGAAAGATCGGGCTTCACCGCGATGGGCGCCCGCCAGGGCATGGAACTGCTGGACGCCGCCCTGGCCGACCCCGGGCCGTTCCTGCTGCCGCTGCCCGTCAACGCCCGGGCACTGGCGGCCCACAACGGCGGCGTGCCCGCCGTCCTTCGCGGACTGGTTTCCGTTCCCACCGCACGGCGTGCCGCGCAGGGCACGCAGCCTTCGGAGACGGACGCGCCCGCGCTCGTACAGCGGCTGGAGGGCCTCTCACCGGACGAGCAGGAGCAACTGCTGCTGTCACTCGTACGGACGGAGGCCGCCGAGGTCCTGGGACACGCCTCCGCCGGTCAGGTGGATCAGGACCGGAGCTTCAGCGAGATCGGATTCGACTCGCTGACCTCGGTGGAACTGCGCAACCGGCTGAGCCGCGCCACCGGCCTGCGGCTACCGGCGACGCTGGTCTTCGACTACCCGACCGCAGTCGCCGTCGCCGCCTACCTGGCGAGCCAGGTACTGCCGGAGAAGGAGCCCATCGAATCGCAGGTCCTGCGCAACCTCGACGAGCTGAGCCGGTTGCTGGCCGATGTTCCCACCGGGGATGAGTCCAGGTCCGCCATCACGACGCGGCTGCGGAAGCTGATGAACGAGTGGCGTGAAGACCGTGCCGGGGCCGGTGAGGTGAGCAACGTACGGACGGCGGACGCGGACGAACTGTTCAAACTGATCGACAAGGGGCTGTGAGGTCCCGGCCAGTCAGGTGATCGACGACGCAGGCGCGAATTTCCTCAGAAGGGTGAGAGCGGCATGGCCAACGAAGACAAGCTCCTCGACTACCTGCGACGGGTGACCGAAGATCTCCAGCAGGCCAACCGGCGGCTGCATGAGGTCGAGGCGAAGGAGCGCGAGCCGATCGCGATCGTGGGCATGGCCTGCCGTTATCCGGGCGGGGTGGAGTCGCCGGAGGACCTGTGGAACCTGGTGGCGGAGGGCGGGGACGGCATCGTTCCGTTCCCGGACGACCGTGGCTGGGACCTCGATGCCCTGTACTCCCCCGACCCGGGCGCCAGCGGGACGACCTACGCACGCAAAGGCGGGTTCCTGCACGACGCCGGGGAGTTCGACTCGGCCTTCTTCGGGATCAGCCCGCGCGAGGCCCTGGCGATGGATCCGCAGCAGCGGGTGGTCCTTGAGGCCGCGTGGGAGGTTCTGGAGCGGACGGGGATGCGCCCGGCCTCGCTGCGGGGTACGCGCACCGGGGTCTTCATCGGTGCCTTCGCCAACGACTACGAGGTGGGGATGGGGCCGCTGCCTCCGGAGGTCGAAGGCTACCTGGGCACGGGCAACTCCAGCTCCGTCATTTCGGGGCGCATCGCGTACACGCTGGGTCTCGAAGGGCTGGCGGTGACGGTGGACACGGCCTGTTCCTCGTCGCTGGTGGCCATCCACCTGGCGTGCGAGTCGCTGCGCCGGGGCGAGAGCACGCTGGCGTTCGCGGGCGGCGTGACGATCATGGCCACGCCCGAACTGCTGGTGGACTTCAGCCACCAGCAGGGCCTGGCGCGGGACGACCGGTGCAAGGCGTTCTCCGACGACGCGGACGGCACCGTCCTGTCCGAGGGGGTGGGGCTGCTGTTGTTGGAGCGGTTGTCGGATGCGGTGGCTGGTGGGCGTCGGGTGTTGGGGGTGATTC
>NZ_BAAAZP010000096.1:0-41841 GCF_039536965.1 Nonomuraea antimicrobica
TCACCGGCCGCCACGGGCTCACCGGGCGCCGAGGGCTCCCCGGCCGCCACGGACTGGCCGGGCGCCGAGGGCTCCCCGGCCGCCACGGACTGGCCGGGCGCCGAGGGCTCCCCGGCCGCCGTGGGCTCGGCAGACTGAGCGGGCGCTGGGGGTGCTGGGGGTGCCGTGGGAACTGGGGGCGCTGCGGGGCGGGCGGCGGCGATGATGTCGGCGTCGCCCACCACGGTCAGCTCGGGGCGCTGGGGCTCGGGCAGGCGGCGGACGAGCTCCTGCAACTGCGCGTGCGACTCCACCGGCCACAGCGCGCAGCGCGGGCCGAGCGACACCACGCCGTCGTCCATCACGACCCAGGCGGAGTCGTGCAGCCGCCGCAGCGCGCCGACCGCCCAGTTGCGCATCAGGTCGTCGGTGCGGCCGATCAGCTCGCGGTAGGTGTCGAGCACCAGCTCCACGGGCGCGGGGTCGCCGGGCCACGGGTCGACGGACAGGTCGCTCCAGCAGCACTTGAGCACCGCCGCCAGCACCCGCCGCGTCTCGCCGGACCGCTCCACGGGAACGGCCGCCACCTGGTGCTCGTCGAGCAGGGACGGCGTCACCCCGTCGGGCCACACGGGCAGCGCCTCGCCGGTGGAGTCGCCCCGCGTCAGCCGCACCATCCCCGGCGCCGCCGCCTCCCCGGCCGCCAGCCGCACGGGCCCGTGGGCCCGCGCCAGCGTGTGCGCGCGTTCAGCCGCCCCCATCACCTGCGCTCCCGCCCCCATCACCTGCGCTCCCGCCCCTATCACCTGCGCTCCCGCCCTCATCGCCTGGGATCCCGCGCCCATCGCCCGGGATCCCGCCCTCGTCACCTGCGATCCCGTCGTCATCACATGCGCTCCAGATGCCCGTCGGAGAGCCACGTGGGCTCCCGCACCGGATCGATCGCCAGCCCGTCGGACCAGACCAGCCGATAGGGCAGCTCGGGCCGCAGGTCCACGGTCGTCAGGTCGGCCAGCACCCGCCGCGCCGCGGGCCACTCGGAGCCCAGCACGTCGCGCAGCGCCACCCGCGAGGCGTCGCCCAGCAGCGACTCCGCCATCCGCGTCAGCCGCTCCAGCGCCGCGCTGGGCGAGGTGTCGAGCGAGGACTCGGGCCCGGCGTCGGGCAGGTTGGAGCGCGGGGGAGTGGGCTGGGCGGGGGCGGGGCGCGGGGCCTCGTCGACGGCGCGGGCGATGGCGGCCGGATCGTGCCAAGGCGCGGGCGCGTCGAACACGAACCCGTTGAGGACCGCCGCCAGCCGCTCCTTGGACGCCGTCTGCGCGAACGTGCGCCACGTCTCCGTCGGCAGCAGCGTCAGGTTGCGGGTGGTGCCGGCCGAGTCGGCCAGGCGGCCGGCCGCGCGGCGGGAGGCGTCGCTGTAGGCGTAGATCGCCGCGCGAAGGTCGGTGCAGACCCGGTCGAGCTCGGGCCAGCGGGTCAGGATGGTGCCGTGCAGGCTCTGCGCCCGCCGCGCGATCTCCTCGGTGCCCCACAGCTTGGGCGCCTGCTCGCGCAGCTCCTCGATCGTGCCCGTGGTGAGGGTGATCAGCTCGAGCGCCCAGAGCCGGAAGGCCCGTGCCAGGTTGAGCGCGCTCTGCCTGGCCTCGTCCATCGTGGTGCGCGGGTCGGCGACGTTGAGGTCTTCGAGGGCGAGCAGCCGGTGCATCTCCGACTGGCCGCCGTCGTCCATCATCCGGCGGATGAACATCAGCCCCACCACGCTGGTGAACGAGGCGCGGTAGCGGAGCTGGTTGGGCTTGGGGAACACCTCGCGGATCGCGCCGAGCCCCTTGAGCACGCGCAGCCGGTTGTCGAACTGGTCGGTGGGGTAGGCCCGGCAGGCGAAGCGCATCTGCTCGTGGGTCAGCCACTCCTCGCCCGCCTCCGCGAACGCCGCGAACAGCGTCTCGGCGATGTCGACCAGGGCCGGATCGTCGACCACCGCCCCGCTGTCGCGGGCCAGCGCGGCGAACATACGGCGGTAGGTGGACAGGACCGCCTCGTCGGTGAGGACGGAGTCGAGGGTCAGGGGCTGTTCGGACACGGCACTAAGGTACGGCGTCACACCGACACTCTTGGCACACTCGCCCCCCGACTCCCACGACTACCACCCGGTACGCCTAGACAAGGCGTCCAAGAACGGCTCCGTAAGGGATGGCCGAGCGCTAGGGTGATGCCCGATACTACGGGGGAAATCGATAAATCGCGGTAAGTAGTCGTATATGTCGGGATGAGTAACGCTGGGCGGACCCGGCTACCTGAACGACGCTCTGGTGGCGACTCCGGACGGCGGGTTCCCCGAGGGCCCGCTCTTCGAGCGCACCGACTGAGAAGGGGACTCAGTTGACCCAGTACAACTACCAGGACCACTTCGAGCAGCAGCCCTACGCCCAACAGCCGCCGCCCCAACCGCAGCAGCCCCAACCGCAGCAACCGCAACCGCAGCAGTCCGCGCAGCTCGCCGGCCAGTTCGCCCAGCGCTTCCAGTTACTGGCCACGAACATCGAGCGCGTCATCCGCGGCAAGCACGAGGTCGTCGAACAGGCCCTGATCTGCCTGTTCGCCGAGGGCCACCTGCTGGTCGAGGACGTGCCGGGCACCGGCAAGACCACCCTGGCCCGCTGCGTGGCGGCCAGCGTGGACGCCGAGTGGCGGCGCGTCCAGTTCACGCCCGACCTGCTGCCCAACGACATCACCGGGGTGTCGATCTTCAACCAGGCGCACCAGAAGTTCGAGTTCCACCACGGGCCGGTCTTCGCCAACATCGTGCTCGCCGACGAGATCAACCGGGCCTCCCCGAAGACGCAGGCCGCGCTGCTGGAGGTGATGGAGGAGCGCAGGGTCACGGTGGACGCCGAGCCGCACCCGGTGCCCCGGCCCTTCCTGGTGGTGGCCACGCAGAACCCGGTGGACATGGACGGCACGTACCCGCTGCCCGAGGCCCAGCTCGACCGGTTCCTGATGAAGATCTCCGTCGGGTATCCGGACCACGTGTCCGAGGTCGAGGTGCTCAAGGGCATGCCGACGGGCCCACAGGTCGAACGGCTGCCCGTGGTGGCACGCGCCTCAGACGTCGCCGGGATGATCGACTTCGCCTCGCGCATCCACGTGGCCGACCCGGTCTACGACTACATCGTGGCGCTGTGCGGGGCCACCCGTACGAGCCCGTACCTGCGCCTCGGCGCCAGCCCCCGGGGCAGCCTGGCGCTGCTGCGCGCGGCGCGCGTCAAGGCCGCCGCGACCGGACGGCACTACGTGGTGCCCGAGGACGTCAAGGCGCTGGCCCTGCCGGTGCTGGGCCACCGGCTCATCCTGACGCCCGAGGCGGAGCTGCGCGAGGTCACCGCCTCCGCCGTGCTCGGTGAGATCCTCGCCGGGATGCCGGTGCCGCAGGCGGCGTGAGGCCCGGCACACGGTCCATGACGCTCGCGACCCCTGCGATGATGCCCGGGTGAGAAGCGTCGAGGCCCAGCTCCTGCACCGCCCGCCCGGCCTGGAGGCGGGCGAGATCGTCCGGCGCCTGACGGCCGTGCAGGCCCAGGACGTGCCCCCCGCCCTGCTCGCCTTCCGCGCCCGCTCGGCCACCCTCACCGCGGCCGACGTCGAGGCCGCGTGGCAGGCCCGCGAGATCGTCCGTACGTGGGGCCCGCGCGGCACCCTCCACTTCGTGCACGCCGACGACCTGCCCTGGATCCACGCCCTGACCAGCCGCGCCACGAACACCCTGCGCCGCCTGACCGAGGAGGGCGTCACCGGCGACGACCTGCTCCCGCTGATCGGCCGCGCCCTGGCAGGCCAAGGGCCGCTCACCAAGGCCGAGCTGGAGGACCGCCTGGCGGGCCGGGCGCGCGGCCAGGGCGTCGTGCACCTGGTGGCGCTGGCCGCGCACCACGGCCTGGCCGTGCTGGGGCCGATGCGCGGGGGCAAGCCGACGTACGTGCACACCGTCGACTGGCTCGGCGCCCCCGTCGTCCCCGAGCCCGACCGCGAGCGCGCGCTCGCGGAGCTGGGCACCCGCTACCGCCGCGCCCACCACCCCGCGACCCCCGATGACCTGGCCGCCTGGTCCGGCCTCCCGCTCGGCGAGGCCCGCACCGCCTGGCGCCTGAGCGCCGCGCACCCTCCGCCGCCCAAGGAGGAACCGGTGGCCCGCCTCGCGCCCGCCTTCGACGAGTACCTGATGGGCTGGCGTGGCAGCGACCAGGTGCTGGCCGCCGAGCACGCGAGGAAGGTGTTCCCCGGCGGGGGCGTCCTGCGGCCGTTCGTGCTGGTGGACGGCGTGATCAGGGGAGTGTGGGGACGGGAGGGGACGCGGGTGGGCGTGCGGCCGTTCGACGAGCTGCCCGAGGGGCTGCTGGACGACGAGATCGCCGACGTACGCCGCTTCCTGACCCGCCCATGAGCCCCCGCCGGAGCGCGCGTCGCGTCAGAGCCAGTCGCGGCGCTTGAAGACCGTGTAGAGCAGCAGGCAGACCACGCCCATGAGCACGATGGCGAACGGATAGCCGAACACCCAGTGCGTCTCCGGCATGAAGTCGAAGTTCATCCCGTAGATGGTGCCGACGAGGGTGGGCGCGAAGAGGATGGCGGCCCAGGCGGAGATCTTCTTGACCTCCTCGCCCTGCCGGATGCTGGCCTCCGTCATCCTGGCCATCTCCGCGTTCTGCGCCTGGGTCACCAGCGTGGAGTTGACGATGAGGATGTTCTGCAGCATCTGGCGGAACGACGAGATGCGCTCGGTCACGGTGATCGCGTGGTCGGCCACGTCGCGCAGGTAGCTCTGCAGCTCTTCGGTCACGCCGTACTTGCGCGCCCCCGCGATGAACCCGTGGACCATGCCGACGAGCGGCGCCGTGGCCCGCTGGAACTCGATCACCTCGCCCGACAGGTCGTAGACGCGCCGCGACACCGACGGGTCGCCGCCGAAGACCTGGGCCTCGATCTCCTCGATGTCCTTCTGCAGCCCGGCGACCACCGGCGCGTAGCCGTCCACCACGGCGTCGAGGATGGCGTACAGGACGGCCTGCGGGCCCTGCCGCAGCAAGTCGGGGTCGGACTCCATGCGCTTGCGCACGGACTGCAGGTCGGGAGCCTCGGCATGGCGTACGGTGATCACGAAGTTGGGGCCGACGAAGACGTGCACCTCCCCGAAGGCCACCTCCTCCACGTCGTCCAGGTAGCGGGCGGCGCGCAGCACCACGAACAGCGTGTGGCCGTACCGGTCGGCCTTGGGCCGCTGGGAGCCGACGATCGCGTCCTCCAGCGCCAGCTCGTGCAGCTCGAACTCCTCGCCGAGCTTGACCAGCTCCCACTCCTTCGGGCGGTAGAGCCCGATCCAGGCCATGGCGTCGGGCATCCGCTTGAGCCGTTCGAAGGCGTCGGCGAGCGAGCCGGGGTCGTCGATCCGCGCGCCGTCCTGGTAGATCGCGTTGTCGATGACCGTCGGCCGGTCGGGCGGCTCCTCCGTGGCGCGCGGGTCCATCGAGTGTTCGGGCGCTTCCTCGCGGACCTCTCCGCTGCGCCTGAACCCCTTCACCCTGGCCATGACCCCTCCTCGGCGTTATACGGACGTCAGTGACATATATCGATTTTTCACCCCTCCATCAGACCATGGCCACGCCGTTGTCCCACCACACGGCCCGCAGCCGGGCGTCGCCGGGATCGAGCCGCCGCCGCACCCGGCAGACGGGCGGCGGAGGGACCGGGACGCCCTCAGGTGGGTTTTCATAGGAACTCTCGGCGGCAGAGGCGTTGCGGAGCGATTAGGGTTTGTCCTCGATGGACAAGTTCTGGGCCCACCTGATCAAGGTTCAGCCTGACCCCGACCCCCTGGTCGTGGTGATCTCGGCTGTGGTCGCGCTCGCGCTCGTCGGTTTCCGCATGCCCTGGCACCTGTCAAGAGGGCTGATCACCATCGCCCACGAGGGCGGGCACGCGGTCATGGCGCTGCTCACGCGACGCAAGCTCGAAGGCATCCGCCTGCACTCCGACACCTCGGGCGTCACGCTGACCCGGGGCAGGCCCACCGGCCCCGGCATGGTGCTGACCGCGCTCGCGGGCTACGTCGCGCCCTCGCTGCTGGGCCTGGGCGCGGCGTGGCTGACCGAGGCGGGCCGCATCTCCCTGCTGATCTGGGGGGTGCTGCTGTTCCTGGTCTGCATGCTGCTGCTGATCCGCAACCTGTACGGCGCGCTCATCCTCCTGGTCACCGGCGGCGCGGTGTTCGCCCTGATCATGTACGCCCCCGCCGAGGTGCAGCAGGCCGTGGCCATGGTCGCGGTGTGGTTCCTGCTGTTCGGCGGCGTCCGGCCGATCATCGAGCTGCAGCGCAAGCGGCGCAGGCGCCAGGCCAGAGACTCCGACGCCGACCAGCTCGCCCGGCTGACGGTCCTGCCCGGAGGGTTCTACGTGTTCCTCTTCATGGCGGTGGCGCTGGCGTCCGTGGTGTTCGGCGCATACCTCATGAACCCACTCTGAACGCCGCGCACCCCAGCAGCGCACGCGGACCACCGCCACCGGGCAGCCACGGGACGAGGACCCCGCGAACGAGGACCCCGCCCCCATCGACGAGCAGCCCATCACCGCCGCACCGCATCAGAGGCGCGGTGGCCAGGTCAGCCCAGTAGTTTACGGGCCGCCTGCTCGATCTCCTCCTCCGACAGCAGCACGTGATCGGCCGCCCGCCCGAGCGGGATGAAGCTGTCGGACGAGGTCACCCGCGCGATCCTCCCGGTGAACCCGGCGTCGAGCAACTCGGTCACGATGCCCTCGGAGACGCCCCCGGTGCGCCGGGTCTCGTCGGCGATCAGCACGTTGCCGGTCAGCTCGGCCGCGCGCAGCAGGTCGTCCATCGGCAGCGGTGCCAGCCAGCGCAGGTCGAGGACGCGGCAGCCGTACCCCTCCTGGGTGAGCCGCACCGCGGCGCGCAGGCTCATCCGCAGCCCGTTGCCGAACGTGACGATCGTCAGGTCTCGCCCGTCGCCGTAGGAGCGCGCCCGCCCGATCGGCACGTGCGTCTCCGGCCAGCGCGCGGGCGGCGCGTACGACGCCGTCCACCCGCCGTCGCCCTCGTCGAACAGGTCGCGCGTGTGGTAGAGCGCGATCGGCTCCAGGAACACGCACACAGAACCGGAGGTGCGGGCCGCGGCCAGGCACGTGCGCAGCATGGCGGAGGCGTCGTCGGGACGCGCGGGCGAGGCGATGACCAGCCCGGGGATGTCGCGCAGCGCGGCCACCGCGTTGTCGTTGTGGAAGTGGCCGCCGAACCCCTTCTGGTAGGCGTAGGCGGCCACCCGCACCACCATCGGGTTGGTGTAGGCGCCGCGCGAGAAGAACGACAGCGTGGCCGCCTCGCCGCGGATCTGGTCGAGCGCGTTGTGCAGGTAGGCGAGGTACTGGATCTCCGGCACCGGCAGCAGGCCGGAGACCCCCGAGCCGAGGGCCAGCCCCAGGATGGCCTGCTCGTCGAGGAGCGTGTCGAACACCCGCGCCGCCCCGAACCGCTTCTGCAACCCCCTGGTCACGCCGTAGACGCCGCCCTTCTTGGCGACGTCCTCGCCGAACACCGTCATCTCGGGGTGGACGGCGAGCGCGTCGGCGAGCGTGCGGTTGATCGACTGGGAGAGCGTCATGGGCTTGTCGTTCTCGGGCAGCGAACCGGCGAACGCCTTCTCCCGCACGGCCGGCGGGGCCGCCGTCGGGGCGATCTTGGCGATCAGGTCGGGCTTGCGCGGCGCGATCGGCTCCATGACCTCCTTGGCCGAGCCGAGCCGCGGGCTGCGCGTGGTCTCGCGGGCCAGCAGCAGCACGTGCTCGCGTACGGACTCGTACGTCTTGAGCAGCCCCTCCGGCGTCTCCAGCCCGGCCTCCACCAGCAGCGCCGCCGTACGGACCAGCGGGTCGCGGTCGAGGTCGACCCTGATCTCGCGCTGGGTGCGGTAGGCCGACTCGACGTCGGACCCGGCGTGCCCCATGAGCCGCACGGTGGACAGGTGCAGGAACGCGGGGGAGCGCCGCTCGCGTACGTGCTCGACGGCGCGGACGGCGGCGTCGTAGGCGGCCACCAGGTCGCAGCCGTCGGCGGCGAAGTATTCGATGCCGGGCCGCCGCGCCGCCGCCTCCACCCAGCCCTTGGCCGTGCGCACGCTGATGCCGATGCCGTTGTCCTCGCACACGAACAGCAGCGGCAGCCCCATGCCCTGGTAGGTGGCGTAGGCGGCGGTGTTGAAGCCGGACAGGGCGCTGGCGTGGTTGATCGAGGCGTCGCCGAAGCTGCACACCGCGATCGCGTCGTCGGGCCAGGCGGAGCGGACCCCGAGCATCCCCGCCCGCTCGATGGCGAACGCCACGCCCACGGCCCTGGGCAGGTGGCTGGCGATCGTGGAGGTCTGGGGGATGACGGCCAGCTCCGGATGGCCGAACACCTTGTGCCGGCCACCCGCGATCGGCTCGGCGGACGCCGCGGTCAGGCCCATGAGCACGTCGCGGATGCCCTGCTCGGGCAGCCGCCCGGCCTGCTCGGACCGGGTCAGGTAGAAGGCGCCTGAGCGGTAGTGGAGCAACGCCGGGTCGGTGGGCCGCAGGGCGGCGGCCACGGCCGCGTTGCCCTCGTGACCGGAGGAACCGATCGTGTAGTGGCCCTCGCCCTGCTCGCGCAGCCAGCGGGCCGCGATGTCGAGCAGGCGGCTGTCCAGCTGCCGCCGGAACAGGGCCCTGCACTGCTCGCCGGTCAGGGTCGTGCCCTCGCGGATCGGGAGCCCTGGATCTCGCGGGGGACCCGCCTCCAGCGTCACAACCGTCTGGGCGAAATGAGTCTCAACTGTGTCGCGCGCCACACCTCCGATTATGTCGTTCGATCGGCCCTGACGTCTCACGGACGGCGCCGACCATGTTGTGGAGCGGTCCGATTGGCCCGGACTTATAACTCTTTGTCAGAATTCTCAACTTTCCTGGGGGCGCGTACGTCTATTGAGAGAACACACGTGGCACCCTCAATGCCGCGTTGAAACCCCTGGGGTCTCCGGAAGGAAAGGAACCCGCATGTTACAGCGCATCCGTGCGGCCGCCCTCGCTCTCGTGGTCGGCGCCGGGACACTCGTCCTGGCCCCGTCCGCCGCGACCGCGGCAGCCGCCCCCACCATCTCCGCGGTGGATCTCAGCCCGGCCGCGCCGATCGTCGTCTCCGGCGGCGACGTCAGCGTCACGTTCAGCTTCACCACCACGGACGCGACCACGGCCGATCTCAAGCTCAACGGAGACCCGGTCGCCGTCACCTCCGCGCCGGTCACCGGCGGCCTGAAGTGGACGGGCACCAAGTCGTTCGGCCCCGGCGCCGCCGGCAAGTGGAGCTACACCGCCACCGCCCACGGTGACGGCGACATCGCCAAGTCCGGCTCGTTCGACGTCGTCAAGGCGCTCACCACCAAGATCGCCGACTTCGACGCCGGCCCCGACCTGGTCGACAAGGGCGACACCGTCAAGGTCTCCGGCCGCCTCCTCGCCGACGCCAAGGGGTACGACGGCCAGAGCGTCACCATCACCTTCCGCGAGCGCGGCACCGACGCCTACCGCCACGTCGCCAAGGTGACGACCGGCCGCGGCGGCTGGTTCGGCGCCCGGGTGCGGGCCGAGGCCACCGGCTGGTGGCGGGCCGAGTTCGCGGCCACCTCCGTGGCCCTGGGCAGCACCAGCGACACCGACCGGGTCGACGTCAGGCACGGCGACCTCGGCAGCCGCATCACCGGCTTCGACGCCCGGCCCGAGCCGGTGGACAGGGGCGACAGGCTCTCCCTGTCCGGCACCCTGAAGGTCGAGGACGGCGGCAGCGCGTCGGGCCGGCGCGTGGCCGTCTACTTCAAGGAGGAGGGCACGTCCCGCTGGGAGTACGTCACCAGCGACGTGACCGACCGCCACGGCCGCTTCTGGGCCTCCGCCGTGGCCTATGACTCCGGTTGGTGGCGGGCGGAGTTCGACGGCGTCCGCGGCGTCAACGGCTCGGTCAGCGGCGCCGACTGGGTGCACGTCAACCAGCCCGCCCCGGCGCCCGAGCCGGAGAAGGCGGACACGCGGCTGACCAAGTTCAACGCCACCCCGGAGCCGGTCAAGCGCGGCAAGTACCTGATGTTCAGGGGCGTGCTGCAGGTCGACGACGAGGGCTCGTGGGACGGCTACAAGGCCAAGGTGGCGCTCTACTTCAAGCCGCTGGGCTCGAAGAAGTGGAAGTACGTGAAGTCGACCTGGTCGAACACGAGCGGCAGGCTCTACACCAAGACCAAGGCCGCCAAGTCGGGGACCTGGAAGTTCGTGTTCGCCGGTGACGGCGACACCTACGGTGACCACAGCGGCACGGACTACGTCCGCGTCAAGCGTTGATGTCGAAGCGCTGACCCCCGTACGGCGGGGGCTGGGGCCCGGGACGTGCTCCCGGGCCCTTCGGCGTTCAGGCGCGCCGCCGAGTCTCCCCGGGGGCCGGGGAAGTGCGGGCGGCCACCCCTCCTGAGCAGGGCGAAAAGTTAGTGATCCTTAACAGCGGCGTTGATCGCCGCGCGCGCCATCGCGTGCAGGAGCGGGCGCATCTCTTGGGCGGGCAGCTCTCCCGCGCTGTGCGGCGTCGAGTTGAGCAGCCCGAACGCCGCGTGCGTGGCGGCGCGCAGGCGGGCCGCCGGGCACTCCGGGTGCAGCTCGGCCAGCACCGTCACCCACTCCTCGACGTAGAGCCGCTGCAGCCGCCTGATCTGCCTGCGCTGCGGCTCGGGCACGTTGCCCAGCTCCCTGTCGTGGACGGTGATCAGCGCGGGCTGCTCGATCGCGAACGTGATCTGCACGTGGAGCAGCGCGTCCAGGGTCTCATCCGGGCCTGAGGCGGAGGTGACGACCGCGCCGGCCGACTCGCGCAGGCGCGAGCTGACGTCGAGCAGCATCTCCGACAGCAGCGCGTCCTTGCCGTTGAAGTGCCGGTAGAGCGCGGGGCCAGAGACGCCGACCGCGCCGCCGATGTCCTCGATCGAGACGCCGTGGAAGCCGCGCGCCGCGAACAGCCGGGCGGCCGCGTCCAGGATCTCCGCACGCCTGTTGCCGCGGCTGCGGGTAGAGGAGGAGACGGTGGTCACGTCTCACATGCTAGACGATTTCGTTAATGATGACTAACATCCGAACCATGAGAGGGGAGCCATGAGCGGCGACTGGCCCGTGCTGAGGTCTGCGGCCGACCCGGGGAGCGCGGCGTACAAGCAGAATGCCGAGCTGAACGAGCGGCTCGCCGCCGAGTTGCTCGACCGGCTGGCGACCGCGGCGCTGGGCGGGCCGGAGAGGTCGCGGCGGCGGCACGTCGAGCGCGGCAAACTGTTGCCGCGCGAGCGCGTCGACGGCCTGCTCGACCCCGGCTCGCGCTTCCTGGAGCTGTCGCCGCTGGCCGCCGACGGCCTGTACGACGACCAGGCGCCGGCCGCGGGCATCATCACCGGGGTCGGCCGCGTCTCAGGCCGCGAGTGCGTGATCGTGGCCAACGACGCCACGGTCAAGGGCGGCACCTACTACCCGGTCACGGTCAAGAAGCACCTGCGCGCGCAGGAGGTGGCCCTGCACAACCGCCTGCCGTGCGTCTACCTCGTCGACTCAGGCGGGGCGTTCCTGCCCAGGCAGGACGAGGTGTTCCCCGACCGCGAGCACTTCGGCCGCATCTTCTACAACCAGGCCACGATGTCGGCGCGCGGCATCCCGCAGATCGCCGCCGTGCTCGGCTCGTGCACCGCCGGCGGCGCGTACGTGCCCGCGATGAGCGACGAGGCGGTCATCGTGCGCGGCCAGGGCACGATCTTCCTGGGCGGCCCGCCGCTGGTGAAGGCGGCCACCGGCGAGGAGGTCACGGCCGAGGAGCTGGGCGGCGGCGACCTGCACGCGCGCGTCAGCGGCGTCACCGACCACCTGGCCGACGACGACGCCCACGCGCTGGCCATCGTCCGCGACATCGTCTCCACCCTCGCCCCGCGCGCCCCCCGGCCCTGGGAGACGACCGCGCCGGAGCCGCCCGCCCACGACCCCCGCGACCTGTACGGGATCGTGCCCGCCGACACCCGCCGCCCGTACGACGTGCGCGAGGTGATCGCCAGGATCGCCGACGGCTCGCGCTTCCTGGAGTTCAAGGCCGAGTACGGCTCGACCCTGGTCACCGGCTTCGCCCACGTGCACGGGCACCCGGTGGGCATCCTGGCCAACAACGGCATCCTGTTCAGCGAGTCGGCCATGAAGGGCGCCCACTTCATCGAGCTGTGCGACCAGCGCCGCATCCCCCTGGTCTTCCTGCAGAACATCAGCGGCTTCATGGTCGGCAAGGCGTACGAGGCGGGCGGCATCGCCAAGCACGGGGCCAAGATGGTGACGGCCGTGTCGTGCGCGCGGGTGCCCAAGTTCACGGTGGTGATCGGGGGGTCGTTCGGGGCGGGGAACTACGCGATGGCGGGGCGGGCGTACTCGCCCAGGTTCCTGTGGATGTGGCCGAACGCCCGCATCTCGGTCATGGGCGGCGAGCAGGCCGCGAACGTGCTCACCACCGTCGGCGACGCCGACCCCGACGCGATCAGGGCCCAGTACGAGCACCAGGGCAACCCGTACTACTCCACGGCCAGGCTCTGGGACGACGGCGTGATCGACCCGCTCGACACCCGCACCGTCCTGGGCCTGGCGCTGTCCGCGGCGGCCAACGCGCCGCTCGAACCCGCCGGTTATGGCGTCTTCAGGATGTGACGCATGTTGTTCGACCGTGTTCTCATCGCCAACAGGGGCGAGATCGCCGTACGGATCGCGCGTACGCTGCGCGGGCTCGGCATCACGTCCGTGGCCGTGCACACGCCGTCCGACGCGGCGGCCAGGCACGTGCGCGAGGCCGACGTCGCCCTCCAGGTGCCGAGCTACCTGGACGGCGAGGCGATCGTGGGAGCCGCGCTGGAGTCGGGCGCCCAGGCAGTGCACCCCGGATACGGCTTCCTGGCCGAGAACGCCGGGTTCGCGCGGCGGTGCTCGGCGGCCGGGCTGGTGTTCGTCGGCCCGCCGGCCGAGGCCATCGAGGCGATGGGCGACAAGATCCGCGCCAAGGCCACGGTGTCGGCCGCCGGGGTGCCGGTGGTGCCGGGCGGGGCCGAGCCAGGCGACGTCCTGGCGGAGTGGCGCGACTTCCCCGCCCTGATCAAGCCGTCCGCGGGCGGCGGCGGCAAGGGCATGGTCCTCGTACGCTCGGCCGCCGAGCTGCCCGACGCCCTCGAATCGGCCCGGCGTACGGCACGGGCCGCGTTCGGCGACGGCACCCTGCTGATCGAGCGCTACGTCGAGAACCCGCGCCACATCGAGATCCAGATCCTCGCCGACGCCCACGGCGACGTCGTGCACCTCGGCGAGCGTGAGTGCAGCCTGCAGCGCAGGCACCAGAAGATCATCGAGGAGGCGCCGTCGCCCTTCGTGACCCCCGAGACGCGCGCTCGCATGGGCGCGGCGGCCGTGGAGGCCGCCCGCGCGGTCGGCTATGTCGGCGCGGGCACCGTCGAGTTCATCGTGGACGGCACCACCGGCGCACACCACTTCATGGAGATGAACACCCGGCTGCAGGTCGAGCACCCGGTCACCGAGCTGGTCACCGGCCTCGACCTGGTGGCGCTCCAGCTCCGGGTGGCGGCGGGCGAGCCGCTGCCGTTCGGGCAGCCTGACGTACGGCTCGACGGGCACGCGGTGGAGGCCCGCGTCTACGCCGAGGACCCCGCGCGCGGCTTCCTCCCGACCGGCGGCCGGGTGCTCCTGCTGCGCGAACCAGGCGACCAGGGCTCGGCCGCCACCGGGCAGACGGTCGTCAGGGTGGACTCGGGGCTGGTCGAGGGTGGGGTCGTCGGCAGCGAGTTCGACCCCATGCTGTCGAAGGTCGTCGTCCGGGCGCCCGACCGGGCCGCCGCGCTCAGGGCGCTGGACCGGGCGCTGGCCCGTACGGCGGTGCTCGGCGTGGTCACCAACATCCCCTTCCTGCGCGCCCTGGCCGCCCACCCGGCCGTCCGGGCGGGCGAGCTGGACACGGGCCTGGTCGAGCGGGTGCTGCCCGGCCTCCTACCGGCCGTGGAGGCGCCGCAGGAGGTGCTCGCCGCGGCGGCGCTCGTCTTCCACGCCATGCCCCAGGGCGACGACCCGTGGCAGGTCACCGACGGCTGGCGGCTGGGTGAGCGGGCATGGACGACGTGGCGGCTGCAGTCGCGCGACGGCGTGCACGCGATCCAGGTCCGCGGGCTGCCCGAGGAGTCCGCCGAGGTCCGTATCGGTGACGAGACGGTGCCGGCCCGGATCCGCCGCGACGGCGCCGGCCTGGCCGTCACGCTCGGCGGGCGCGGCGAGCACTACCTGTGCGTACGCCACGCCGACACCCTCTGGCTGGGCAGGGACGGCGCGTCCTGGACGTTCACCCGCCACCTCATCGGCGACCCCGGCGACCGCCCAGGCGCCGCCGCGGCCGGCGACGGTGTCGTCAGGAGCCCCATGCCCGGCACGGTCCTGCTGGTCAAGGCCCAGGTCGGTGACCGGGTGAGCGAAGGGCAGCCGCTGGTGATCGTGGAGGCCATGAAGATGGAGCACACGGTCACCGCCCCGCGCGACGGCGTGCTCTCCGAGCTGCCCGCGCAGGCGGGCCGGCCGGTCGACATGGACGCCGTCCTGGCCGTCGTCACCGCTGAGGAGGCGTGATGCCGTACCCGCTGGAGGGTCTTCCGCAGCAGGTCACGATCTACGAGGTCGGCCCGCGCGACGGCCTGCAGAACGAGTCCGCGGTCGTGCCCGTCGAGGTGAAGACCGAGTTCATCGACCGGCTCGCCGACGCCGGGCACAAGGTCATCGAGGCGACCAGCTTCGTGCACCCCAAGTGGGTGCCGCAGCTCGCCGACGCCGACGAGCTGATGTCCGGGCTGCGCCGCAGGCCGGGCGTGCGCTACCCCGTCCTCGTGCCGAACCCGCGCGGACTCGACCGCGCGCTCGCCCTGGACGTGGACGAGATCGCGATCTTCGCCAGCGCGACCGAGACCTTCGCCGCGAAGAACCTGAACCGCAGCCTGGAGAGCCAGTTCGAGATGTTCGAGCCGGTCGTGGCCAGAGCGCTGGACCACGGGGTCAGGGTGCGGGCGTACGTGTCGATGTGCTTCGGCGACCCCTGGGAGGGGCCCACGCCGATCCCGCAGGTGGTCGCGGTCGGGGAGCGGCTGCTCGGGCTCGGCTGTTACGAGCTGTCGCTCGGCGACACCATCGGCGTCGGCACACCGGGGCACGTGACCGCCCTGATCCGGGCCTTCCGCAGCCCGGAACGGCTCGCCGTGCACTTCCACGACACCTACGGTCAGGCGCTCGGCAACACGCTGGCCGCCCTGACAGCGGGTGTGACCACCGTCGACGCCTCTACCGGAGGCATCGGCGGCTGCCCGTACGCCGAGTCCGCCACCGGCAACCTCGCCACAGAAGACCTCGTGTGGATGTTGCGCGGACTCGGCATCGACACTGGGCTCGACCTGGGCAAACTCGTCGCCACCAGCACCTGGCTGGCGGGGCTGCTCGGGCGGCCCAGCCCGTCCCGCGTCGTACAGGCGCTGTCGAAAGGCTGAGAGATGCTCACTGACGAGTACGAAGAGCTGCGCAAAACGGTCGAGGCGTTCGCCCGCGAGGTGGTCGCCCCCGTGATCGGGGACTTCTACGAGCGCGAGGAGTTCCCGTACGACATCGTGCGGCAGATGGGCGCGATGGGGCTGTTCGGGCTGCCGTTCCCGGAGGAGTACGGCGGGATGGGCGGCGACTACTTCGCCCTCTGCCTGGCCCTGGAGGAGCTGGCCAGGGTCGACTCCAGCGTGGCGATCACGCTGGAGGCGGCGGTGTCGCTCGGCGCGATGCCGATCTTCCGGTTCGGCACCGGCGAGCAGCGCGCCACCTGGCTGCCCAGGATGGCCTCCGGCGAGGTGCTGGGCGCGTTCGGGCTGACCGAGCCGGGCGGCGGGTCCGACGTGCCGGGCGGGATGCGTACCACGGCCGTGCTGGACGGCGGCGAATGGGTGATCAACGGGACGAAGGCGTTCATCACGAACTCCGGCACCGACATCACCGGCGTCGTCGGCGTGGCCGCGCTGACCGGCGAGCGGGAGATCTCCACCATCCTCGTGCCCAGCGGCACCCCCGGTTTCGTGGTGTCGAAGAAGTACTCCAAGGTGGGCTGGAACGCCTCCGACACCCGCGAGCTGGCCTTCACCGACTGCCGCGTCCCCGCCGCCAACCTGCTGGGCGAGCGCGGCCGGGGCTACGCCCAGTTCCTGCAGACCCTCGACGAGGGCCGCATCGCGCTCGCGGCGCTCAGCGTGGGGCTCGCCCAGGGCTGCGTGGACGAGTGCCTGAAGTACGTCAGGGAGCGCACGGCGTTCGGCCACCCGATCGGCCACTACCAGGCCATCCAGTTCAAGATCGCCGACATGGAGGCCCGCGCCCACACCGCGCGCCTGGCCTACTACCACGCGGCGGAGAAGATGCTGGCCGGGCTGCCGTTCAAGAAGGAGGCGGCGATCGCCAAGCTGGTCGCCTCCAACGCGGCGATGGACAACGCCAGGGAGGCGACGCAGGTGTTCGGCGGATACGGCTTCATGAACGAGTTCCCCGTCGCGCGCTTCTACCGCGACGCCAAGGTGCTGGAGATCGGCGAGGGCACCAGCGAGGTCCAGCGCATGCTCATCGCCCGGCAGCTCGGCCTCGGCGACCTGTGAGGCATGTTTGCGCGCGGCCCGCGTGACGATCTAGTGTCGTTGCTCATGACGGCTGACGATCTTCTCATCAGGAAGGCGGAGAAGGCGGACGCGGACGAGGTGTTCGCGCTGGCCCGCGAGTTCGGCCTGACGTTCAGGCCCGAGCGCGACGCCTTCGACGCCGCGCTGCCCGCGCTGCTGGCCAACGACGACGCTCTGCTGCTCACGGCCGTCATAGGCGGGCGCGTGCGCGGCTACCTGCTGGGATTCGTGCACCTGACGCTGTTCGCCAACGGGCCGGTGGCCTGGGTGGAGGAGGCCATGGTCCAGTCGGGGTCGCGCAGGCAGGGCGCCGGGCGGGCGCTGCTGGAGGAGTTCGAGCGGTGGGCCCGGTCGCGCGAGGCCGGTTACGTGGCCATGGCGACGCGGCGCGCGCCGGAGTTCTACCACGCGCTGGGATATGAGGCGTCGGCCACATTCTTCCGCAAGGTCCTGCGCTGAGTCCGGGCTGACGCCACCTACCCTGGACGTTCCTGTCGGCGGCGGGTGGCATCCTTGGGGGCGTGAGAGTCCACGCCGTGAGCCCGCTGTTCGTCGGGCGCGCCCGAGAGCTGACCGCTCTCGGTGACGCGCTGGCCAGGGCGCGTGCCGGGGTGTCGTCCACGGTGCTCGTCGGCGGTGAGGCGGGGGTCGGCAAGACCCGGCTGATCAAGGAGTTCGCCGCCCGCCGGGCCGGCGACGCCCGGGTGCTCGTCGGCGGCTGTCTCGAGCTGGGCACGGAGGGCCTGCCGTTCGCGCCGTTCACCGCCGTGCTGCGCGGGCTCGTGCGCGAGCTGGGCAGCGACGGGGTGGCCGCGCTCGTGCCGGGCGGCAACGCGCGAGGGCTGGCGCGGCTGCTGCCCGAGTTCGGCGAGCCGGGCAAGGACGGCGCGGAGGCCAGGGCGCGGCTGTTCGAGCAGGTGCTCGGGCTGCTGGAGCGGCTGGCCGAGGAGCGTCCCGTGGTGCTGGTCGTGGAAGACGCCCACTGGGCCGACCGCTCCACCCGCGACCTGCTGACGTTCCTGGTCCGCTACCAGCGGGCCGCGACCCGCCTGCTCATCGTGGTGACCTACCGCACCGACGAGCTGCACCGCACCCACCCGCTGCGGCCGCTGCTCGCCGAGCTGGGCCGGGTCGAGGGCGTGACCAGGGCCGAGCTGCGCAGGCTCACCCGAAGGGAGGCCGTGGCGCTGGCGGCCGGCATCCTGGAGCGCGAGCCGTCCGCCGCCGCCATGGACCTGATCTACGCCCGCAGCGAGGGCAACCCGCTGTTCGTCGAGGCCCTGCTCAGCGAGTCCGGCGAGGGAGAGGCCCTGCCCGAGTCGCTGCGCGACCTGCTGCTGGCCGCCGTCGAGCGGCTGCCTGAGGAGACCCAGGAGCTGCTGCGGGTGGCCAGCGCCGGCGGCCAGCGCATCGAGCACGACCTGCTCAGCGCCGTCGCCGGGCTCGGCGAGAGCGCGCTGTCACGCGCGCTGCGGCCCGCCGTCGCGGGCAACGTCCTCGTGGTCGACGGCGAGGGCTACGGCTTCCGGCACGCGCTCATCCGCGAGGCGCTCCACGACGACCTGCTGCCCGGCGAGCACACCCGCCTGCACACCCGCTACGCCGAGGCCCTCGAACGCGACCTGTCGATCCTGCCCGCCCCGCGCGGCGCGATCGAGCTGGCCCACCACTGGCACGCCGCCCACGACTCCACCTGGGCGCTGGTCAGCGCCTGGCACGCGGCCGCCGCCGCCCGCAAGTCCACCGCCTACGACGAGCAGCTTCGGATGCTCTCCCGGGTCCTGGAGCTGTGGGACCAGGTGCCCGACGCGGCCCAGCGCATCGACGCCGACCGGCTCGACGTGCTCAGGCAGACCGCCACGGTCGCCCACCTGGCCGGCGAGTACGAACGCAGCATCGCCCTGGCCGGCGCCGTCCTCGCCGAGCTCGACTACGACGCCGACCCGATCAGGTCGGTCACCATGCTCCGCCAGCGCGGCCTGACCCGCTACGACCTCGGCCGCACCGGCTACCTCGACGACCTGCGCCAGGCCGCCGCGCGCGTGCCCGACGACCAGCCCCGGCTGCGCGGCCAGGTGCTGGAGACGCTGTCGCGCATGCTCCACCGGCCGCAGGACTGGCCGGAAAAGCTCGCCGCGGCCCAGCTCGCCATGGAGATCGGGCACGCGGTGGGCGACGCCAACGTCGAGGCCCACGCGCTCATCAGCCTCACCTGGGCACGGGCCCGCTACTCCGAGATAGAGTCCCAGCTCGGGGCGTTCGCGGAGGCCCGCCGCATCGCCTCCCGCAGCGACGCCTTCAACGCGCTGATGCGCTGCGCGATCTCCGAGTCCGACGCGCTCGAAGGCGCGGGCCGGCACGAGCGGGCCGCCCAGGTCGCCCGCGACGGGGTCGAGGAGGCCGGACAATACGGCCTGGCCCGCACCTCCGGCACGTTCCTGTCGATCAACCTGGCCGAGCCCCTGGTGTCGCTCGGGCGCTGGGACGAGGCGCTCCAGGTCGTCGAGGGCGCGCTCGACCTCGCGCCGCCCGCCCCCTACCGGGCCAGCCTCCAGGGGTTCGCGACCGACATCGCGCTCGCGCGGGGGCACTACGACCGGGCGGAGAAGTCGCTGGCGTGGGCCCGTACGGTGTTGTCGCGCGGCACCTTCCGCGACCAGACGCTGCTGCCCCACCTGCGCAGAGAGGTCCTGCTGCTGCGGGGGCGGGGGCAGCTCGACGCGGCCGTGGAGATGGCGGCGCGGGCGCTGGACGAGCGCGACCTGGCCGGCAGCGCCCGCTATGCCTGGCCGGTGCTGGTGGCGTTCGCGCAACTCGTCTGGACCGTGGTGCCGCCAGCCCGTCTCGTCGGGGCCGTGATGCCGGGCGGGCGGCCCGTCGGGAGCGCGGTGTCGTCCGAGCGGCCCATGGCGAGTTCGGGCGCGGGGGCGGCGGGGGCGGGGTCGTCGGTGGCCGTGGCGTCCGCAGGCGTCGAGACCGCAGGTGTCGGGACTGCAGGTGTCGGGATTGCAGGTGTCGCGTCCGACGACGGCGCGGGGGCGGGTGCGCTCGAACGGCTCGCGTTGTCGCTGCTGCCCCGGCTTCGGCAGCTCGCGGGGCGGCTCGAGGTCGAAGGTGAGCTGCAGGAGGCGCACCGGCTCACGTTCACCGCCTTGACCGGTCCCGACCTCCCATCGGTCGCCGAGACCGCCACCGCTTCCGCCGCCGCTTCCGCCGCCGCTTCTGCTGGCGCTTCCGCTGGTGCTCAGCCCGCCGACGCCACTCCTTCTCTTGCCGCTGCTGTTCCCGGTGTCTCTGCCGACGCTGCTGAGGTGGCCGCGTGGCGGTTCAAGGCGTGGGACCTGGCGGTGGGGGCCTGGGCGGCGTTGGGGCAGCCGTACGCGGAGGCTCAGTGCCTGGCGGCGGCGGCGCAGGCGGCGCTCGCGTGCGGTGACCGGCAGGAGGCGGCGGACCGGCTGGAGCGGGCGCGTGCCCTGGCCCGCGCGCTCGACGCCGCGCCGCTGCTGGAGCAGCTCGACGTGCCCGGTCGGCGGTTCCGCGTCGGCGGCTCCGAGCCGGGCGCCGACGGGCAGTCGCTGGGGCTGACCGCGCGGGAGCTGGAGGTGCTGCGAGAGGTGACCGGCGGGCGCAGCAACCGGGAGATCGCGCAGTCGCTGTTCATCTCGGCCAAGACGGTGAGCGTCCACGTGTCCAACATCCTGGCCAAGCTGGGGGTGGCCACGCGTGGTGAGGCCGCCGCCACCGCCCACCGCCTGCGGCTGTTCGACGAAGAGTGAGCCACGAAGAGTGAGCCACGAAGAGTGAGTCACGAAGAGTGAGTCACGACGGGCCGCCGTGCCCGGACGCCTGGCCGACGGTCGTGGTGGGGGAGGATTCGCGGGTTGGGGGTCAGGCGGTGAGCTGGGCTTCCAGGCGGTAGCCGTCCACCGTTACGTAGACCTGGTCGCCGGGGCGGGCGTTCAGGCGCATGAGCACCGGCTGGAGTGAGTCGAAGACCGGCTGGTGGCCCTGCCAGACCAGGACGATGGCGTTGTCTCCCGGGCCCGTGACCGAGAGGAGGGTGCCGGGGCGCATGCCGAGCTGGGCCGCGTACCCCTCCGGGACCGGCACGGGGCCGCCCCTGAGGTGTTCCGGCGTGACCTCGATGCGCTGCCAGCGGCGCGGGTCGGACGACGGGCTCGGCAGCGGCGGGGGAGGCGTCGCGGGAGCGCCCGCGAGGCCGCCGGGCAGCATCGGCGAGCGGCCCCCCGACAGGGCGGACAGCGTGGCGAGCGCGGCGGACGGGTCGATCGCGCTGGCGGTCGCGGCCGGGATGGGCTGGCCGCCGCGGTGGTGGTGACCGTTCGCCCCCGGGGTACGACGGGGGAGGGGCTGCGCGGGAACCGGGGCCGAGGCCGCCGGATCAGAGGCCGCCGTCTCCGGGGGGAGGGCGTCGAGCCACGCCTTGGCCGAGTGGGTCCGGATGCCCAGCTCGCCCATGAGCGCCACCAGGTCGGCGTCGGGCGGGCTGGCGGCCAGGAGCTGCCGCGTACGGGCCTGCAAGCCGTGGATGTCGCCCACCACCAGCCAGCCGTCCTGGAGGCGGCGGTCCGGCATGAGCGTCACCAGCACACGCCAGAGCGGCGTACGCAGCGACGGCACCATCACAGGGTGGGCCGGGTCGGCGCCGACGAGCTGGTCCTCGGTGGCCGCCGCGCCCAGCCACTCGGTCAGCCGGAACATGTGACCCGTGACCGGGGCCGACTCGGAGGAGCGCAGCCAGTGCAGCACGCGTTCCTCGGCCGTGCGCTGGGCCTGGGAGAGCGCGTCCCGGTCCACGAGCATCTTGTGGGCGAGGGTGCGCAGGCTGACCGGGTCCTCGGCGAAGAGCCGGTGCACGGCCACCGCCAGCTCCAGCTTGTCCAGGCTGCGGAAGAGGTTGTCCACGACCCGGACCATCGCGTGGTCGGTGTCGGACGGGGCGGCCTGGCCGGAGGGCGGGTAGCCGGGCGCGGACGGGCCGCCGGGAGTGCCCTTGGCGGCGTCCGGGCCGGGGATGGCGGGCATCGAGCCGGTGTGCGGGCCGGGGATGGCGGGCATCGAGCCGGTGTGCGGGCCGCTGCTGGTGAACATGCTGCCGGGGGCCGGGGCGCCGGTGGAGAGGGAGCCGAGGTCCTGGCGTCCGGATGGGGGACCGGACTGGGGGCCGCCGGGCTGCGCGCCGGGCTGAGGGCCGCCGGGCTGAGCGCCCGATTGAGAACCGGGCTGAGGGCCGGGCTGGGAGCCCGTGGGGCGCTGCGGGAGCCGTTCCGGCTGGGAGGGCTGGGCAGGCGGGGCGGATTGAACGGGTTGGGCGGATTGCGTGGGCTGGGAGGGGCGGCCGGGTTGTCCGGGCTGGCTCGGCTGCGCGGGCTGCCCAGGTTGGCCGGGTTGGCTGAGGTGGGCCGACTGCCCGGCCAGGCCGGGCTCGGCGGAGGCCGGGCGGGGCGGGAGCGCTTCGCCCGGGCGTTGCGGCAGGCCCTCGCCCGGGGCGGGGCGCGGTGGGAGGACCTCGAAGCCCTGGCGCGGCCCGCCGCCCTGCGGTGGCTCAGGGAACGAGCCGCTCTGCTCGGGCGACGAACCGGCTTGTGTCGGGAACGGGCCGCTCTGTCCTGACGGGGGGCCCGCCTGTGTCGGGAAGGGGCCGCTCTGTCCTGACGGGGGACCTGCCTGTGTCGGGAACGGGCCGCTCTGCCCGGACGGGGGACCCGCCTGTGTTGGGAACGGGCCGCTCTGCCCGGACGGGGGGCCCGCCTGCGCCGGGAACGACCCCGTCTGGCGCCCCTCGGCGGCCCCTTCGCCCAGTGCCGGGAACGACCCGGTCTGACGCGTTCCGGGGCCGCCTTCGGACACGGCCGGGAAGGACCCCGTCTGCCGTACTCCAGGGACGTCGCCCGAGGGCTGTTGCGGGGAGGACCCCGTCTGACGGCCGCCGGCCGCCTCGTCGGAGGCCGCCGCCTGGGCGGGGAACGACCCCGTCTGACGCGGGCCCGCCGCGCCCTCCGCCGCCGCGAAGGGGCCGCTCTGACCCTGCGGAAGGCCGCCGAACGCCCCCGTGGCCGGGCCCTGGGCGGCCGCCGCGGCCTCGCCCTGGGCGGCGAACGCGCCCGACTGCGGCTGGGGCACGCCCTCCGGCTGCGCGGGGAACGACCCCGTGCCGGGCGGGGAGGCGGGCCGACCGGGCGCCTGTCCGCGCTGGAGCGGCCGGGTGACCTCGGGATGACCGGCCCCGGGCGCCTCGCGCTGGGCCGGGATGCGGCCGAGGATCTCGCGGAAGACCGCGCCCATCACGACTTCGGGCGTGGCCGACGGGGTGGTCAGGTCACTGGGGGAGAGGCGGCGCAGCCGCTGCCAGCCGCCGAGGCCGGTGATCGCCGTACGGGTGGGCTCGGGCCAGCCCGGCAGCGCGGGATCGATGCGGTGAACCGTCAGCGCGGGCAGCAGGTCGGTCAGCGGCAGGTGGTCCCAGCGGGAGGAGGCCAGCCGGGCCAGGCGTTCGCAGATCCAGTCGAGCCCCGCCGTGCCGAGCGCCTTCGACAGCGCGAGGGAGGACCACCACCCCGCGGGCAGGCGCGGATCACCCAGCACCTCGGCCACCTGCTGAGGGCGGCTCCAGCGGAGCGCAGGGACTAGGTCGCTCAGGCAGATCGATGACTCGACTTCCATCGGCGGACCTTATCCTCCCCAGTGAGCCGCGTGTGCTGCTCGTTACGCTTGTGGCTAATGGTGCAGCCTACGCGGCAAGCTATCAATCAGTGTGAATAGGGTAAAGACGGTTCAGATCCAAACCGTACCGTGGACGGCCCCCCACCTGGGCCACACATTCGGCACCGGCACGGCAACCTACCTCCAGCGCCGCCTGTTCGCCGGAGCCCCGCAGGGTCGCGGAGAGGAACCCGGCGGCGAACGCGTCGCCCGCTCCCGTCGAGTCCACGACCTCGGTGGACACCCCCCGCGTCGTCGCCACCACCGCGCCGCCCACGGCGGCCAGCGCGCCCTCCGCGCCGAGCTTCACGACCGCTGTGCCGTACGTCTCACTCAAATGTACGGCCGCCGCCTCCGCCGTCGTGGCCCCGGTGAGAAGGAGGGCCTCGTCGAGGTTGGGGATGATCAGCCCGGCGGGGGCCGTCTCGCGGGTGAAACGTTCGACGCCGAAGTCGCGCAGCGGCCCCGTGGAGGCCGGGTCGATGCTGACGATGACGCCCGCGGCCCCCGCGTCGGCCATGGCACGCCTGGCCAGCCCGAGCCCCGCCTCGGCGAACAGGACGTACCCGGACAGGTGCAGCCAGACGACACCGTCGAGCAGGGCCGGGTCCCAGTCGGCCGCCGAGATCAGGCCCCCGGCGCCGCGGTTGGTCAGCATCGAGCGTTCGCCGCTCTTGTCGACCATCGCGATCACGACGGCCGTGGGGTGGTGGGGGTCCACGGCCATGTGAGGGTGCACGCCCGTCTTGATCAGTTCGGTGGTGTGCCACTCGCTGCTGTCGTAGCCGAGCTTGGCGAGCAGGCGGACCTCGGCGCCCAGGCAGGCGGCCCAGGCGGCGGTGTTCGCGCCCGAGCCGCCCGGACGCAGGACGATGTCGGCGGCCGTGTCGGTGCCGGACATGACCGGAGAACCGTGCAACGCCACCACATCGGTGACGACGTCCCCGATGACCAGGAGGGCGTTGCCCGTCACGACCGCGACCAGGACTGGGCGATCCGGGCGGCGAGTGCGGTGTTGCCGCGCACGGCGGCGAGGTTGGCTTCGAGCGAGGCGCCGGAGGTGCCGTTCACCAGGTAGCCGAGCAGGAAGGGAGTGATCGCCTGACCCTTGACGCCCTCGCGCTCCGCCGCCGCCAGCGCCTCACCCAGCACGCGGTCGTGCAGCTCCGGGTCGAGCTGCTGGTCCTCGGGGACCGGGTTGGCCACGATCAGCGCCGTCTGCGGGCCGCCGAGCGCGTCCTGGCCGCGCATGATGTCCGCCGCCTCGTCGGGCGACTCGACGCGCCAGTCGATCGGCTGGCCGGAGGAGTGTAGATAGAAGCCGGGGAAGGTGTCCGTACGGAAGCCCACCACGCTCACGCCCCGCGTCTCCAGCCGCTGGAGCGTGGCGGGCACGTCGAGGATCGACTTGACGCCCGCGCACACCACGGTGATCCGCGTACGGGCGAGCGTGTCGAGATCGGCGGACTCGTCCTGGTCCTCGGTCCAGCCGCGGTGCACGCCGCCCAGCCCGCCGGTGGCGAAGACGCGGATCCCGGCGCGGGCGGCCAGGAACGACGTGGCCGACACGGTGGTCGCGCCGCTCGCCTTCAGCGCCGCGGCCACGGGCAGGTCGCGCTGGCCCAGCTTGCGCAGGCCCGACTCGGTCGCGATGCGCTCCAGCTCCACCACGTTCAGGCCGATGCGGGGCACTCCGTCCAGCACGGCGATGGTGGCGGGCACGGCGCCCGCCGCCCGTACGATGCCCTCCAGCTCCCGCGCCACCTCCAGGTTCCGGGGCTGCGGCAGCCCGTGGGAGATGATCGTGGACTCCAGCGCCACCACCGGTGCGCCGGTTGCCAGGGCCGCGGCGACCTCGTCGGTCGGTTGGAGAACGGAGTCGGTGGCGGTGCGCATCGTGAGTTTCGTGCTCCTTGAGTGGTCCCTGGCCAAGCAAGCGGGGAACAGTCGCTTTCGCGAATTTTGTTCCAAATGGAACAGCGTACGGGCCGCCTGGCTCGGACGTCCACTCGAGGATCACACGACGAGGACGACCCCCGCCAGCGACGTGGCCGCGATGATCGCCGTGGCGATGCCGCCGAGCAGTGCCGCCCGGCCGCCCTTGACCAGTTTCCGCAGGTCGATGCCGGTTCCGAGGCCGAAGAGGGCGGCGGCCATGAGCACGTTCGTGACCGTGGGCACCGCCTGGACGACGGGCGCGGGCACCCAGCCGGTGCTGCGCAGGGCCACCATCGCCAGGAAGACGGCCACGAACAGCGGCACGACAGGCGGGCGCGACAGGCGTCGGGCGGTGCGTTCGGTGGGGCGGTCGGTGGGGCGGACGGTGGCGGTGGCGGTGGCGGTGGCGCGGCGGTGCCGGTAGGACGTCAGGGCGACCAGCGGGGCCAGCAGGATGACGCGGGCCAGCTTGACCGTCACGGCCCCGGCCAGCACGCCCGACGCCGCGCCGATCGCGGCCACCTGCGCCACCTCGTGCACGGCGGCGCCCGTCCACACACCGAGTTGCTCGGGCGACAGGTCCACGAGGGACGCCAGCAGGGGGATGACGGCGATGGCCGCGGTGCCGTACAGGACCACGACGCTCAGGGCTCCTGCCGCGGCGTCGTCACCGTCGGGGAGGTCGGTGCTCTCGCGCATGGCGGCGATCGCGGAGGCGCCGCAGATGGACACGCCCGTCGCGATGAGCAGCGACGTCCCCGGGCTCAGCCCGAGCCGGCGGCCGATCAGCGGCGTGACGGCGAACGTGAGCCCCGTGGCGACGACCACGACGGCCAGCGTCCGCCAGCCGAGCGCGAGCACCTGCGGGAGGGCGATCTGCAGGCCGAGCAGCGCGACCGCCGTACGCAGCACCCGGCGGGACACGAACGCCAGCCCTGGCTCGAACGTCGGCAGGTACGCCGTGGTCCTGGACCGCTCCGCGAGCCGTGCCACGTTGGCCAGGGCCGCGCCGGTGACCACGGCGACGACGGCGGGGCTGAGCGCGGGGACGTACCGGCTGACGAACACCGAGAACAGCACCGCCACCACCGTTACCCCGACCCCGGGCCAGAGCAGCCGCACCCTCCGGAGAGCGGTGACGGGGGCGGGGAGACGCACTGCGGGCGCGGAGCGACTGAAGGGCGCGGCCCCTCCAGCGGGCGTGGAGCGACTGGTGGACCCGGTCTCTCCGGCGGGCGCGGAGTCACCGGGGGACGCGGCCCCTCCGGTGGGCACGGAGTCACTGGCGGAGGTGGTGCCTGCGGCGGGTGCGGAGTCACCGGGGGATGCGGCCCCTGCGGCGGGCGCGGAGTTTCCGGCTGACGCGTGTTTGCCGGGGGAGGTGGGGGGCGGGGCGGCGGCGTTGGGTCCGTGGGTGCCGACGGTCATGATCCCAGTCTTTTGAGCGGCCGACCCCACCGGTAGCCGGTGATTGCCTGGGAGGTCATAGCCTGTGGCTATGACTGCGCTCCCCGACCTCGGCTCACTCAAGCTCCTCGTCGACGTCGGCGAGCTGGGCAGCCTCGGCCGGGCAGCCAGGGCCGCGGGCATCGCGCAGCCGTCGGCGAGCAAGCGGATCGCCCAGCTCGAACGCCGCCTCGGCCTGCCCCTGATCGAACGCACCCCGCGCGGCTCCACGCTCACCTCCGAGGGCAGGATGGTGGCCGGCTGGGCCGCGCAGGTGCTCGCCGCGGCGGACGAGCTGATGCGCGCCGCCCAGGCCGTACGCCACACCGAGGCCGCCCATCTGCGGGTGGCGTCGAGCATGACCGTGGCCGAGTATCTGGTGCCGCGCTGGCTCGGGGAGCTGCAGAACCGGGAGCCCGAGGTGCAGGTGGGGCTCGACGTGGTCAACTCCGCCGACGTCGCGGCCCGGGTGCTGGCCGAGGAGGTGGAGCTGGGCTTCGTCGAGGGGCCCACGGTGCCCGACGGGCTGGCCGGGCGCGTCGTGGGGACCGACCGGCTCGTCGTCGTGGTGGCGCCGGGGCATCCGTGGGCCCGCCGGCGTACGGCGCTGAGGGGGCCGGAGCTGGCCGCCACGCCGCTCGTGGTGCGGGAGCCGGGCTCGGGCACGCGCGAGACCCTCGACGTCGCCTTCGGCCGCCTGCACCGGGCCAGCCCGCGGCTGGAGCTGGGGTCCAACTCGGCGGTCAAGGGCGCGGCGCAGGCGGGGGCCGCCCCGGCGGTGCTGAGCGGGTACGCGGTGGAGTCCGACGTGGCCACGGGACGGCTGGTGGAGGTGCCCCTGTCGGGGATCAACCTGGTACGGAGCCTGCGCGCGGTGTGGCGCCGCGGTCGCGCCCTGACCGGCCCGGCCGCGACCCTCCTCACCATCGCCAGCCGCCCCTGACCGGGGCACGACGCCTCTGACCGTCGTCGGTGGCCTTTTGGGAGGTGCGGGTGGGCGTTGACGCGGGGTGCGGGGTGGGTCGTAAGGTGCGGGGATGGGCGCGTATGACGTGATCGTGGCAGGTGGCGGGCACAACGGGCTGGTCGCCGCGGCGTACCTCGCCAAGGCCGGGCGGCGGGTGCTCGTGCTGGAGCGGTACGGGCAGGTGGGCGGCCTGGCGGTCTCCGCCCAGGCGTTTCCCGGCGTGGACGTGCGGCTGTCGCGCTATTCGTACCTGGTCAGCCTGCTTCCGTCGCGGATCGTCCGCGATCTGGGGCTCGATCTGGAGCTGCGCCGCCGCCGGTACGCCTCCTACACCCCGAAGGGCGGCACCGGCCTGCTCGTCGACAACGAGGACGACCTGCGTACGGCGGCCTCGTTCAGAGAGGTGACCGGGGGCGAGGCCGACCACGGGGCGTGGCGGCGGTTCTACGGCCTGACCGCCGAGGTGGCGCGGGTGCTCGCCCCCACCCTCCTCGAACCGCTGCGCACCCAGGCCGAGATCGAGCGGCTGGTCGGCCAGGAGGCGTGGCGCGACCTGTTCGCGCGGCCGATCGGCGCGACCGTGGACGAGCGCTTCGCCGACGACACCGTACGCGGCGTCGTGCTGACCGACGCGCTGATCGGCACGTTCGCCGACCCCGCCACCGACCTGCTGGCCAACCGGTGCTTCCTCTACCACGTGATCGGCGACGGCACCGGCGAGTGGAACGTCCCCGTCGGCGGCATGGGCGCGGTCTCCGGCGCGCTGGAGGCGGCGGCGCGGCGGGCGGGCGCCGAGATCAGGACCGGGGCGGAGATCATCGGCATCTCACCGTCGTCGGGCGAGGTGACGTTCGTGGCGGAAGACGGCGAGCACACCGTGAACGGCGGCCACGTGCTGGTCAACCTGCCGCCGGCCGTGCTCGACCGGCTCACGGGCGGGCGGCCGGCGGTGCCCGAGGGCGCGCAGCTCAAGGTCAACATGGTGCTGACGCGGCTGCCGAGGCTGGCGGACCCGTCCGTGGATCCGCGGGCGGCCTTCAGCGGTACGTTCCACATCAACGAGGGACGCGACCAGCTCGCGACGGCCTACGCGCAGGCGGCACGGGGAGAGATCCCGGAATTGCCGCCCGCCGAGGTCTACTGCCATTCCCTGACCGATTCCTCCATCCTCGGGCCCGAGCTGAGAGGCCGGGCCGAGACGATGACGCTGTTCGGCCTCCACATGCCCGCCCGACTTTTCCGGCAAGATCCAGAAAAAGCGCGGAAAGCGGCGTTGGCTGCCACCTTTGCCTCCATCAACTCCGTGCTGGCCGAACCCATCGAGGAATGCCTGCTCACCGCCCCCGACGGCAGCCCGTGCGTGGAGGTCAAAACCCCCGTCGACCTCGAACGGGACGCCTCGCTCCCCGGCGGCCACATCTTCCACACCGACCTGAGCTGGCCGTACGCGGAAGAAGGCGGATGGGGCGTGGAGACCGAGCACGAACGCGTCCTGATGTGCGGCGCCGGAGCGCGCAGGGGCGGCGGCGTCAGCGGAATCGGCGGTCACAACGCGGCGATGGCCCTGCTGCGCCCCGGAACGATCACCTGACCGCCTGTCGACGCGGAGCGCCTCACTCCCGGGGTGCCCCGGTGCTCGATCTCGGCAATGACGCCGCGGGAGACCGTTGCCGACGAGAAGCCGCCCGCGAAGTACGATGGAGCCGTCGCGAGGTTCAAAGCCGTGCCCGTCACGTGGCGATCCTCCTGAAAGTGATCCTCATAAAATCTCCGTGAAATCGTTCATAGCGTTTTCATGATCAACCCCTAGCGTTTGTGAACATGAGTGAGCCCGCACGATTGCTGGTAGTGGACGACGAGCCCGCGTTGCGCGAGGCGCTGCAGTCGAGCCTGGAGTTCGAGGGCTACAAGGTCACCACCGCCGACGACGGGCACCAGGCACTCGACGCGCTGGCGGCGGAGACCTACGACGCGGTGCTGCTCGACGTCATGATGCCGCGCCTCGACGGGCTCACCGCGTGCCGCAGGCTCCGGGCCTCGGGCAACCACGTCCCGGTCCTCATGCTCACCGCCCGCGACGCGGTGGGCGACCGGGTGTCGGGGCTCGACGCGGGGGCCGACGACTATCTGGTCAAGCCGTTCGAGCTGGACGAGTTGCTGGCCCGGGTGCGGGCGCTGCTGCGCCGGGGCGCGCTGAGCGCGGGCACCCCCGAGGGCGACACGCTCTCGTACGGCGACCTGCGCATGGACCCGGCGACCAGAGAGGTCACCCGCGGCGCGCGCACGCTCGACCTGACCCGCACCGAATACCTGCTGATGGAGCTGTTCCTCGCGCACCCGCGCCAGGTGCTGACCCGGGACCAGATCCTCAGCGAGGTGTGGGGCTTCGACTTCGAGCCGACATCCAACTCGCTCGACGTCTACGTGATGTACCTACGGCGCAAGACCGAGGCCGCCGGAGAGCCGAGAGTGATCCACACGGTGCGCGGGGTGGGTTATGTGCTCCGGGCCGCGCCGTGAGCAGGGAGGGTCCACGGGCGCGCGTGAGCCGCCTGCTCATGCGCGGCAGCCTGCACACCCGTCTGACGCTGCTGGTCACGGTGGCCGTGGCGCTCGCCATCGCGATGTGCGCGGGCGTGTCGTGGTACATCACGCAGAGCCAGCTCATGAGCAATCTCGACCGGAGCAACCTGGAGTCGGCGAGGCAGGGCGACAAGCGCTACCTCGAGCGCAACTGCACACCCGACGGCTCGTACATTCCTTACGACGGCATGGCGACGCTGCTGTTCGCCGACGGCACCACGTGCTCGCTCGGTCCGCCCATCGTGCCTGACCTGCAGAAGGATCTGACGGCGCTGAAGCCGTGCGAGCCGCAGTTCCGCACCGGCGAGACCCGTGACGGCAAGCCGGTCCGCGTGGTCGCGGTCAACTTCAGGCCCGGCGTGGCGGTCCTGGAGGCGCGGCCGACCCACGACGTCCAGAACATGATGCGGATCGCGGCGATCACGCTGGGCGGCATCACCGCGCTCGGGGTGGTGGGCGCGGCCTGGGCCGGGCTGGTGATCTCGCGGGCCGCCCTGCGCCCCGTGGGCGACCTGACCCAGGCGGTCGAGCACATCGCGCAGACCGAGGACCTCGACACCCGCATCCCCGTCAGGGGCGACGACGAGATCGCGCGCCTGTCGTCGTCCTTCAACGCCATGACGGCCGCGCTGGCCGGGTCACGAGAGCGGCAGAAACAGCTCGTCGCCGACGCCGGGCACGAGCTGCGTACCCCGCTCACCACCCTGCGCACCAACATCGACCTGCTGTTGCGCAGCGAGCAGACCGGCCGCAGCCTCGATCCAGGCGCCAAGGAACGCCTGCTGATCAACGTGAAGGCGCAGTTCGCCGAGCTGTCCACGCTCGTCGCCGACCTGCTCCAGCTCGCCAGGGGCGACACCGACCACGAGCCGCACGTCGAGCTGGGCTTCCACGGGGTGGTCACCGCCGCCGTCGAGCGCGCCAGGCTGCGCGGCGCGGAGGTCTCCACCGACCTGCGCCCCTGGTACGTCGTGGGCAGCGCCACCTCGCTCGAACGCGCCGTGCTCAACCTGGTCGACAACGCCGCCAAGTTCAGCCCCGGCGGCCGGGTCGAGGTGAAGCTGCGCGACGGCCGCCTGACCGTGCGCGACCACGGCCCTGGGCTGTCGGAGGAGGAGCTGCCGCACGTCTTCGAACGCTTCTGGCGCTCCCCGTCGGCCCGCAGCCTGCCCGGCTCCGGGCTCGGGCTGGCGATCGTGGCGCAGGCCGTCGCCGAGGCCGGGGGGACGGTCAGTCTGGCCAACGCGCCGGGCGGCGGCGCCATCGCGACCCTGGAGCTACCGGGAACTCTCATCCGCAACTCAGAAATGGATAAGGCACGTTAAAGACCTGAATCGTGAGCTTGCTGCATGGAGACAACAGCAGTAAGGACACGCCTGGTCGAGGTGGTCGTCCCCGTCTACAACGAGCAGCGGGCGCTACAGGACAGCGTCACCCGGCTGCATACCTACCTCAACAGGAACTTTCCCTACGGCTTCCGCATCACGATCGCCGACAACGCCAGCACCGACAACACCTGGCAGCTCGCGGTCGAACTGGCCAGGGAGCTGACCTTCGTACGAGCGGTGCACCTCGACGAGAAGGGGCGCGGGCGGGCGCTGCGCCGGGTCTGGTCGCAGAGCGAGGCCGACGTCGTCAGCTACATGGACGTGGACCTGTCCACCGACCTGGACGCGTTCCTGCCGCTGGTGGCGCCGCTGCTGTCGGGCCACAGCGACCTGGCCATCGGCACCCGCCTGGCCAGGGCGTCACGGGTCGAGCGGGGGCCCAAGCGGGAGTTCATCTCCCGCTCGTACAACCTGCTGCTGCGCTTCGGCATGGGAGCGGGGTTCTCCGACGCGCAGTGCGGATTCAAGGCCGTCCGTACGGAGATCGCCCAGGCATTGCTGCCCGCCGTCGAGGACGAGCAGTGGTTCTTCGACACCGAGCTGCTGCTCCTGGCCGAGAGCCACGGACTGCGCATCCACGAGGTGCCCGTGGACTGGGTGGACGACCCCGACAGCCGGGTGGACATCGTGCAGACCGCGCTCGACGACCTGCGCGGCCTGGCGCGGGTGGGGCGCAAGACGTTGTCCGGCGCGGCGCGCATCCCGGTGCCCGCCCGGGTCGAGCGGGCCGAACTGCCCAAGGGCATGGCCAGGCAGCTCCCGCGCTTCGCGATCGTCGGCGCGATCTGCACGCTGTCGTACCTGCTGCTGTACTCCCTGCTGCGCCAGATCGTGCCGCCGCTGACGGCCAACGCGATCGCGCTGCTGGTCACCGCCGTGGCCAACACCGCCGCCAACCGCCGCTTCACCTTCGGCGTCAAGGGGGCGGGCGGGGCGCTGCGGCACCAGTTCGAAGGGCTGATCGCGTTCCTGGTCGGGCTGGCGCTCACCTCCGGCAGCCTGGCGCTGCTGCCAGACGGGGTCTCGCACGGCGTGGAACTGGTCGCCGTCGTGATCGCGAACGCGGCCGCCACCCTCGTCCGGTTCATGCTGCTGCGCGTGTGGGTCTTCAACCCCAAGCGGCAGGGGAGCACCCGATGACCGCTACCGCTCTGCGGGCGGCCGGGCACCGGGCGCCCAGGAGCCGCCCCCTGCTCGCCCGCGTCTTCCTCGGCGACGCGGACGATCCCCGCTGGGCGCGGCCCGCGCTCTGGGCGGTGCTGGCCGTCGCGTTCGTCCTGTACGCCTGGGGGCTGAGCGGCAACGCCAACGAGTACTACGCCGCCACCGTCCTGTCCGGCACGCAGAGCTGGAAGGCGTTCTTCTTCGGGGCGCTCGACGCGGGCTCCTTCATCACCGTGGACAAGCCGCCGCTGGCGCTGTGGGTGATGGGCCTGTCGGCGCGGATCTTCGGGTACTCCACATGGAGCATGCTGCTCCCGCAGGCGCTGGCCGGGGTGGCCGCCGTCGGGCTGGTGTACTCGGCCGTCCGCCGGGCCTTCGACGTGGCCGGTCGTACAGGGAGAGCCGCCGGGCACGTGGCGGCCCTGGTCGCGGCCGTCGTCATGACCCTGACCCCGATCACCGTGGCGATCAACCGCGACAACAACCCCGACACCGTCCTGGTGCTGCTGCTGGTCGCGGCGGCGTGGTTCTGCCTGGAGGCGCTGCGTACGGGGCGGCTGCGCCCGCTGCTGCTGGCGGCCTTCTTCGTGGGGCTGGGGTTCAACGCCAAGATGTTGCAGGCGTACCTGGTGGTTCCGGCGTTCGCGCTGGCGTACCTGGTGTGCGCGCGGGCCACGTGGCCCCGGCGGATCGGGCACCTGCTGGCGGCCGGGGGCGTGCTGGTCGTGTCGAGCGGCTGGTGGATGGTCGTCGCCGACCTGTGGCCCGAGGACTCCAGGCCCTACATCGGCGGCTCGACCGACAACACCGTCTGGGACCTGGTCGTCGGCTACAACGGCCTGGGCCGGATCTTCGGGGAGGGCGGTGCCGGCGGTGGCTTCGGGGGCGGCCGTGGCTTCGGCGGCGAGTCGGGCGCCGGGCGGCTGTTCAACGACATCCTCGCCGGGCAGATCTCGTGGCTGTTGCCGTTCTGCGTGGTGGCGCTGGTGTTCGCGGTCCTCGCCAGGCGGCGGGGGCTCACGTCAGGTGACGGTCCGCCGGGGGCGGCCTGGCTGATGTGGGGCGGCTGGCTGGTCGTGCACGCCGTGGTGTTCAGCTTCTCCAGCGGCACCTTCCACCCGTACTACACGACCGCCATGGCTCCGGCGGTGGCGGCGCTGTGCGGGATGGGCGTGGTGGCGATGTGGCAGGCGTACCGGGCGTCGCGTTCGTGGGCCTGGGTACTGCCGACGGCGGTCGCCGTGACCGGCGCGTGGTCGTTCGTGGTGCTGCGCCGTACGCCCGACTGGGCGCCGTGGCTGGCCTGGGTCGTGCTCGGGGCGACCTTGGTGGCCGTGGGGGTGCTCGCGCTGGCCAGGGTGCGGGCGCTGGTGACCGTACGCGTCACGGCGGTCGCGCTGGCGGCCGCGGTGATCGGCGGGCTGGCCGGGCCCGCGGCGTACGCGGTGACGCCATTGCAGTCGCCGATCAACGGCACGAACCCGACCGCCGGACCCGCGACGGGCGGCGGGATGCGCTTCGGGGGGCAAGGGGGAATGCCCGGAGGCGGCCAGTCGTCCCGTGGCTGGCGCGACCAGCAGGGCGGCGACGACCAGCCGGCCGGAACCGCCCAGCCCGACCGCCCAGCGCGGCCCAACGGCCAGAACGGTCAGACCGGGCAAGATGCGCAGGGCGGGCAGCCCGGCCAGGACGGCCAGCCCGGCGCCACGGGGCAACCGGGCGGCGGCCGGGGCGGACCCGGCGGCGGCGGTAACGACGCGATGGCCGACTACCTGGTGGCCAACCAGGGCAACGCCACCTGGTTGGTGGCGGTGGGCAGCGCCAGGGAGGCGTCGGCCCTGATCCTGTCCACGGGCAAGCCCGTGATCGCCATGGGCGGCTTCACCGGCAGCGACCCCGCCATGACCGTGGAGCGTCTGCAGTCCCTGGTCTCGTCGGGGCAGCTCCGCTACGTCATGTCAGGCGGCGGCGGCCGTGGCGGCAGTGAGGCGATGACCTGGGTGCAGGAGAACTGCACGGCGGTCGAGGGTCAGGACGGCCTGTACGACTGCGCCGGATAGCCGGGCCGAGGGCTCCTCCCGACGCAGGGGCGGAGCCTTGACGGCCACGACATGAGAGGTGCCCCACGAGGTGGGGCACCGTACCCCAGGCGCGCCCGCGGCACCCCGCTGGAGGAGGGCGTCAGGCGGGCAGTGCGGCCAGGAGGAAGGCCAGGCGGGCGGCGGCGGACTCCACGTCGTCGGCGGTGCCCAGGCGGTAGCCCCACGACGTGATGAAGGCGCCCTCCTCGGAACAGGTCACCGTCTCCGCGAGGGTGGCCGAGAAGCGGTTGCGGACCGACACGTATGCCGGGTCGCTCGACAACGAGAGGCGATGGACCGCCAGATCAGCGTGCCGACTCGCGTGCCACGCGAGCCGCTCGAGGCAGAGCGCGGTATCCAGCATCATGCGTCACCTCCGCAACGTCTCGCGACAGAATTGCACGATCTTGGGTCGGGAGGCAAGCAATTGCTGCGGTTAATGTGCGGTTTGTTGCCGGTATTCGCGAAGAATCGCGATGATGACTTCTCTCCCCGTCTCCTCGAACTCGGCCGCTTTCGCGTAGTCCTCGAAGGCCCGCACGTAGAAGGCGATGTCATCGGGATCGCGCAGGATGAAGTCCTTCGTCATGGTGGCGACCGCGACCAGCGCCTCGTTGTAGATCCAGAAGCCGTTGATCGGGTTGGCGGGCAGCTCGGTGCTGAACGGGATCACGCCGAACTCCACGTTCGGCAGCGTGCTGACGGCGAGCAGGCGGTCGAGCTGGCCGCGCATCACGTCGGGCGGGGCCAGCGCCGTGCGCAGCGCCGCCTCGGTCACCACGAACCGGAACGTGCGGGTCCGGTCGTAGAGGATCTCCTGGCGCTGCATGCGTACCCGGACCGCCGCGTCGATCTGGTCGGCGGCGCTGTAGAGCCGCTTGACCTTGCGGAACACGTGCCGGGCGTACTCGGAGGTCTGCAGCAGGCCCACGACGATGCCCGGCTCGAAGACGCGGAAGAGCTTCGTGCGCGCCTCCAGGTCGCGGATGTCCTCCTGGAGCGCGGCCAGGCCGCTGCGGTGGCGCTGTTTCCAGTCGTCGTGCCGTTCGAGCAGCGCGATCGACTGCCTGATCAGCTCGTCGGTGGTGTCGGGCAGGGCGTTGACGGCCTGCGCCCACACGACCACGTCGTCCTCGGTGGCCGTCTGCCGGGCGTTCTCCAGCCGGGAGACCTTGGACGGCTGCCAGCGCAGCCGCTCGGCCAACTCTTTGCCCGACAGTTGGGCGGACTCGCGCAGTTGGCGCAACTGGCTGCCGAGGTCGATGCGCGCCTGCTGAAAGGACGTCACGCAGCAAGAGGCTAGCCCTGTGACGGCCGATCATGCCAGGGCCCGCGCCGATTGTGATCAGGTGGTGGCCGAGGGTGTTCCTCCACTGGTGGGGAAAGCGATTGCCGCCGTCGTGCCGGAGCCGGCGCGGGCGTCGGGCAGGACCCGGCGGGCGATCTCGGTGATCAACTCGCGGGGCACCTCGACCGCGGTCTCGCCGTCGAGCACGTCGCGGAGGTCGGCGAGCGCCTCCGCGTCGGTCACCTGCAGACCCTGCACCACGATGGTGCCGCGGTCGGTCTCGTACAGGGTGGGGCAGGCGCCCGCCTCCGAGGTGGAGCCGAGGAACCGCATGCGCATGACAATCCTTCCCCGTAAATCGGTGCAATTGCGCGCAATAGTATGGCTATGGGATCAATCCACGTTCGTACTTCCATAAATCGTGATAAAAGGCTGTCCGTGAACGCCTGCCATTGCGGCCCGGCGACCTAATCCAGCTCGCCCTCCATGAACGCCCGCGCCCGCTCGAACAACCCCAGCGTCGTCGCGTGCAACAGGTCGCCGATGTCCTTGGGCGCCTTGCCGGCGAACGCCCGCGCGTGGCTGCCTTCGAGCACGATGCCGAGCTTGAAGCAGGCCATGACCGCGTACCAGCCGACGGCCGACAGGTCACGCTCCGACAGCGCCGCGTAGTACGCGACGATCTCCCTCGGCGGCGGCAGCCCCGGCACGTGGCCGTTGTTGGCGGGCCAGGTGGCCAGCAACCAGCCGAGGTCCACGAGTGGGTCGCCGATCGTGCACATCTCCCAGTCGACGATCGCGGCCACGCGGGGGCCGTCGCAGGCGAACATGAGGTTCGCGAAGTGGTAGTCGCCGTGCATGACGCCCGGCGCGAACGTACGGGGCAGGTGGCGGGTCAGCCAGTCGGCCGTCTCGTGCAGGCCGGGGATGTCGGGCCCTGGATAGCCGTCGAGCTCACCGTACGAGTCGAGCTCCTTGAGCCAGCGCGGCACCTGCCGCTCCAGGAAGCCCTCCGGCCGCCCGAACCCCGGCAGCACGCCCGGATCGACCCGCCCCAGCTCGGCCAGCGCCGCCGCGGCCTCCAGCCCCATGCGGTGCCTGATCGCCGCGTCGGACGCGTGCGGCTCGGGCAGCCCCGTCGAGGGGTTGAACCCGTCGACCGGCTCCATCAGATAGAACACCGGCTCGCGCTCGGTCTGCGCGGCCACCACCCGGGGCGCGGGCACGGGCGTGTCGCGCAGCGCCGCCAGCACCCGCGCCTCGCGGCGCAGCACCTCGTTGCTCTTGCGGCGGGCGTGCACGGGCGGGCGGCGCAGCACGTAGGGGCGGCCGCCGCGCTCGAAGCGGACCATGACGTTCTGCGTGCCGCCCAGGACCGGCGCCGGGCCCGTGATCGGGCCGCCGGGCAGCCCTTGGGCGTCCATCCACGCGCCCAGCTCGTCGAGGTCGATGGCGCCGACGTCGATGTGGGTGGAGCTCATGGACCGCCCTTCTACAGAACGATATTCTAGCGGGCGACCCTACGAGAGCGCCGCGCGCACGGTCAACCCAGGGCCTGCATGAACGGCAGGAACTGCCGGGAGCGGTCACCGGGCGGCTCGCCGCCGCGCGACATGACCGAGACCGTCCACGGCTCGCCGATGCCGTGCTCGCCCGCCCACCTGATCATCTTCTCCTTGGCCAGGTCGAAGTCCATGCGCACCTCGCCGCCCGCGTCCAGCGCCAGGTCACCGATCAGCGCCTGGGCGGTCTCCTCGTCCCCGGCCACGACCGGCCCGATCACGGTGTTGCCGTCGTTGCGCCAGCAGTGTCCGAAGCCGCCGTCGGCCACGCGTACGCGCACGCCGAAGTCGAACATCCGCCGCAGCGCCGCCGACCGGTCCGTGCCGAACACTTCGGCGTCCAGCTCCAGGACGCGGTCCAGGTCAGCCTCCGTGGCCGGGCGGGTCCTCCCGGAGGGCTCGCCCTGGAAGACGCCCGTGTGCTTGGCCGCGCGGCAGATGACGCGGAAGCCGAGCCGTTCGTAGAGGGGGCGGCCCTGCTCGGTGGCGTAGAGAGAGACCGTGCGCCCGCCGGCCTGCGCCAGCAGGTGCTCCATGACCCTGCGGGCCAGGCCCTGCCTGCCGAACCTGGAGGCGGTCAGGACCATGCTGATCGCCGCGTGGTCGTCGCCGTAGCGGGTCAGGACGGCGGTCGAGGCCAGGCCGTCGCCGTCGGGGGCGTCGATGCCGTACGCCTCGCCGAGGTCGAACAGCAGCCGCCACTTATGCCGCTCGGGCGGCCAGTCGCGGTCTTCGGCCAGGCGGACGCAGTCGTCGAGGTCGTCGGTCGAGAGGCGGCGTACGGTCATGGGGACATCCTTCTCCATGGGGGAGGCCGCGCTCAAAGTGTTTGTTGAGGGGCGAGCGCCCTCCGCGGGCACTCAGGGGGTCAGGGACCGGGGGATCTCCACCGGGCAGGCGCGCAGCTCCTCGCCCAGGGCCTTCGCCTGCGGGTCCATGCGCGGGCTGGCCGACACCCCACGGCCCAGGAGGCCGTGGACGACGAAGTTGAGCGCCTTGAGGTTGGGGAGGTCGTGGCGGTCCACCCGGTACGGAGCCAGCCCGGGGAGCAGCCGCTTGAGCGTGCCGGTGGTGAGGTGGGCGGCCAGCCAGTCGTACCGGTCGCGGGTGTCCGTCCAGACGCCCAGGTTGGCGTTGCCGCCCTTGTCGCCCGACCGCGCTCCGGCGATCCGCCCGAGCGGCACGGGGACGGTCGCCTCCCCGCCCCACGAGCCCGCCGCCGATCGCGCCGCAGGACCGGAGGGCACGGGGGCCGCGACGGGCACGTCGGGCACGTCGGGCTCCGCGTACGGGATCTCCTCCCCGTCCAGGAACACCCTGGGCCGGACCTCCGAGCGCGGCACCAGGACCGGCCAGTACACCCCGTACGGCGAGGCGTTGCCAGGCGGGGTGAGGCCGTGGAGGCCCGGGTAGCTCGCCAGCCCCGTCTCGGTCACGGCCGCGGAGAACGCGCGCCCCGCCAGCCGCTCGTCCGCCGACATGACCGTGATCCGCAGCAGCCCCGAGCCGGTGAGCGTCACGTCCACCTCGTCGAACGACTCCCGCGGGACCCGCGCCCAGATCGCCTCCTCCGCCACCCGCGCCTTCTCCGCCACGTCGAGGCCGGTCAGCACGAGCGTCATCGTGTTGCGGTATCCGCCCAGGTGGTTGACCGCGACCTTGAGCGTGCCGGGCGGCGGCTCGCCGCGCACGCCCGAGACCAGCACCCGGTCGGGCCCGTCGTCGGTCAGCGTGATCGTGTCGAAGCGGGCGACCACGTCGGGGCCGAGGTAGCGGGGGCCGCCCAGTTCGTAGACGAGCTGCGCGGTGACCGTGCCGATCGAGACGAGCCCGCCCGTGCCGGGGTGCTTGGTGATCACGGCCGAGCCGTCCGCGCGCAGCTCGGCGAGCGGGAAGCCGCAGTGCGCGAGGTCGGGCACGTCCTGGAAGAACGCGTAGTTGCCGCCGGTCGCCTGGCAGCCGCACTCGATGACGTGCCCCGCCACCACCGAGCCCGCGAGCGGGTCGAGGTCGCCGGGCCCCCATCCGTACCGCCAGATGCCGGGGCCCGTCACCAGCGCCGCGTCCGTCACGCGGCCGGTCACCACGACGTCCGCGCCCGCGGACAGCGCGGCGGCGATGGGCCGGCCGCCGAGGTAGGCGTTGGCGGTCAGGGGCGTGGCGTCGAGGCGCTCGCCCGTGTCGGCGTTGACCAGGTCGAGCGGGTGGCCGGTGAGGTCGTCGCCGGTCACGTACGCGACGGCGGGCGACAGGCCCAGCCGCGAGGCCAGCTCGTGAACGGCGGCCGCGCACCCGGCCGGGTCGAGCCCGCCCGCGTTCGCCACGATCTTGATGCCCCGGTCGAGGCAGGGCCCGAGGACGTCCTCCACCTGGCGCAGGAACGTCGGCGCGTAGCCGGGACGGCCCTTGAGCCGGTTGCCGGCCAGGATGAACATCGTCAGCTCGGCCAGCCAGTCGCCGGTCAGCACGTCGATCGGCCCGCCCTCGACCATCTCCCTGGCGGCGGAGAGCCGGTCGCCGTAGAAGCCGCTGCAGTTCGCGATCCGCAAGACCATGATCAGACCTGTGGCGGGACCCACGCGGGCGGGCGCTTGGCCATGAACGCGGCGATGCCCTCCTGGCCCTCCTCCGAGGTGAACCGCTCGGCCGACAGCTCGGTCATCCGCCGCAGCCCCTCACCGAACGACATCCCGGGCACCTCCCTGACCATCCGCTTCGTGATCGCCAGCGCCTCGGGCCCGCCCTTCGTCAGCATCTCGGCGTAGTGGGCGACGGCCGCGTCGAGCTCGTCCTCCGGCACGGCCTTCGACAGCAGGCCGATCTCCACCGCCCGCGCGGCGTCGAACACCTCGCCGGTCAGGAAGTAGTCGGCCGCCGCGCGGGGGCCGAGCCTCCTGAGCACCGGCACCGAGATCATGGCGGGCACGACCCCGAGGCGTACCTCGGTGAACGCGAACGACGCCGTCAGCGGCGCGATCGCGAAGTCGCACGCCGCGACCAGCCCCAGGCCACCCGCCCGCGCGGTGCCGTTGAGCCGGCAGATCACCGGCTTGGGGCTCTCCCAGAGCAGCTCCAGGACCTGCGGGAACGACGCCGTCACGGGAGCGCCCGGCCGATCCTCCGCGGCGCGCTGCTCCTTGAGGTCGGCCCCGGAGCAGAACACCTTGCCCGTGGCGGTCAGCACGATCACCCTGGCCGCCGGCTCGGCCAGCGCCCAGGCCAGCCGGTCCGACAGGTCGGCCAGCAGGCGTACGGACAGCGCGTTGCGGTTGGGCGGCGAGTCGAGCGTGATCGTCGCGATCCCCGCCGCGAGGTCCTTGTGCACCAGGCCCGTCATGACTTCCCCTCCTGGATGACCGCCAGCACCGCTCCCGCGTCGACCTGGCGGCCCTTCTCCACGTGTACGCCGGACACCACGCCGTCGGCCGGTGCGGTGATCCGGTGCTCCATCTTCATCGCCTCGATGACCACGACCGCCTGGCCCCTGGCCACTCGGTCGCCGGGCGCCACCTCGACCCGCAGCACGCTACCCGGCATCGGGGCCAGCAGGGATCCGGGCGCGACGTCGTCGGCGGGTTCGGGCAGGACGGGGACGGGGGTCAGCGCGGCGTGGCCCTCGGCGTGGTCGACGTACACCCTGGGGTCGTCGTCGTACCTGGCCACCTCGAACCTGCGCCGGACGCCGTCGCTCTCCAGGACCACCTCGTGCGGCCCCGCGCTGATGACCGTGACGCCTTCGGGGACGGGATCGTAGACGACCGGCGGGCACTCCTCGAAGTGGGCGCGGCGCGGCTGCGAGCGGACGTTGCGCCAGCCGGACGGCAGACCGGCCAGCACCCGGGCCCGGCCGCGGTTGTCGGCGGCCGCCGGCAGGGCGGCGCCGAGCGCGGCCAGCGCGGACATGGCCC
>NZ_BAAAZP010000097.1:0-15675 GCF_039536965.1 Nonomuraea antimicrobica
GCCACGCCCGGCAGCCCGCCCGCCAGCGCGGCCGCTCCCGCGAGCCCGGCGACGGCCCCCGCCAGCCCGACGAGCAGCCCGATGCCCGCGCCCTCCGACAGCACCAGGCGCAGCACCGTACGGGCCCGCCAGCCGGTGGCGCGCAGGGTGGCCAGCTCCGCGTCCCGCTCGCGTACGCCCAGGTAGAGGACGTCGGCCACGGCCAGCGCGCCGAGCGCGAACATGATCGCGATCGCCACGTAGTCCGCGGGCCTGGCCTGGACCACGATCGCGTCGCCGAGCAGGGAGCCGATGACCCGGCCGTGGAAGCCGTAGGTGACCGCGAGCAGCACGGTGAGCGCGAACACGCACACCATGAGCGTGCTCGCGCCGAGCAACGTCCGGCCCGGCACCCTGACCAGTTGCGCGAGGGCCAGCCCCGTGACGCCGCGCGGGGAGGCGGCCCGGCGCGGTGGCCGGGCCCCTGCGCGTACCGCCGCCATGGGAGGTACGGCCGAGGCCCGCCAGGCCGGCACCGCCCCCGCCGCGAGCGCCAGCACCAGCGCGGCGGGCACGGCCAGCAGCGCGCGGGGCAGCGACACCTCCAGCCCGGACCACGAGGACAGCGGGACGGCGAGCGCGGCCGACAGCAGCCCGGCGACCAGCCCGACCGCGCCCACCTCCCACAGCACCGACCCGAACACCCGCCTCCTGCCCCACCCGAGACAGGACAGCACGCCCAGCTCCGAGCGCCGGGTGCGGACCATGGCGGAGGCGGCGTTCAGCACGAACATCGCGCACACGGCCAGGATCAGCACGAACAGGACGACGGACTTGCGGTCGGCCTCGTCCAGGATGCGGTACGCGGCGCCCTTGCCGACCCAGCCCTCCTGGAGGGTGAGCGCCGGGCGGCCGTGCGAGCCGGCGGGCAGCGCGACGGTGACCGGTGTGGGGGAGGCGCCCATCGTGATGTCCACCTCCAGGCCGGTGGCGGCCACGATCTCGCGGGCGACCTGCGTGATGCGTTCCCTGCTGACCGGGTCGGGCCCGGTCACACCGGCCACCCGGATCCTGACCACGCTCAGCGGCGCTCCGGCGAGGTCGCCGTCGCGGTCCCGCCGTACGATCTTGTCCAGGCCGCCGAGGTCGGTCAGCAGGAGCGGCGGCGCCTGGAGGTAGCCGGCCACGTTGTCGGTGGGCAGCAGGTCCTTTCCGCCCAGCAACTCGCCGGTACGCCCGTCCGCCGCGGTCACGGCCGGCGGATGGTACGTCTCCATCGGCACCTGCGCCAGCTCGGAGAAGCCGGGCAGCCGCGTGGCGTCGAACCGTCCCATGAGCTTGAACATCAGCGGGCCGCCGAGTCCGTCCTCGCCACTCAGGCCGGTGGCCAGCCGGTGCACGGTCAGCTCGCGGAACTGGGCGTCGGCCGCGCCGACGGGGGCGCCGCCCGGCCATTCGTCGTCCTGCCAGACCTTCGGGTCGTTGGTCACCTGTTTGGGGGCCAGGGCGCCGTTCGCGTCGCGTTCGTAGGTGACGGGACCCGCGGTCCAGTAGCGGGTGAGCGGCGCGAACATGCCCGACTGGAGCCCGCTGCCCTGGTCGGTCCAGGTGTCGAGGAGGTCCTCGTAGAACGCCTGCGGCTGCACGGTCACCTTCTTCACCGGTGTGCCCCGCTGCCCGTCCAGGTAGTCGCGTACCTTGGCGGCGGACGCGCCGCCCGCGACCAGCTCGGCCGCGGCGGTGGGCAGCCGGTTGACGACGACCTCTTCGCGCTGGTCCATGAGCGGCCGGGTGGTGGCCAGCAGCGGCACGTCCCATTTGGTCAGCCCGGCCCCGGTCCCGAGGTACGAGCCCGACACCACGGCCTGGTCCAGGCCCGCGAGCCGGGCCTCGGCCACCGGGTCGACGGCGGCGAGCAGGAGTGGGAAGTCCTGGGTGAGGTCCACCACGGCCTCGCCCTTCTTGGCGCCGCCCTTGCCCCACGGCAGGGGCGCCCCCTCTCCTCTGCCGTCGCGGGTGGACCAGGCGTCGGCGGTCGGGCCGGGGTCGGCAGTGTTGTCGGCAGTGTTGTCGGCAGGGTCGTCTTTCTCACGCCAGGTCAGTGAGTCGCCCAGGGTGACCTCCTTGCCGGAGGGCAGGCGTTCCGTGGTGAGGTCGAGCTTCTCGCCGCCGTCCTCCATGGTGAAGGTCAGGGGGCGGCGGGTGACGTACTGGTAGTGGGGCGCGCCCTCGATCCTGGTGAGGCCGCGGTCGGCCACACGGGTACGGTCCACGCGCAGCATCGTCCGCTCGCCGTCGGCCAGCGTCTCGGTGACCGGCACCTGTACGGTGCCGCTGCCGGTGAAGTAGCCGACCATGCCGATCGGCGCGGCCACCTCGATGCCGTCGAGCCGTTTGACCGCGGCGAGCTGGTCGAGCGTGATGCCGCCGTGGATGCCGGACAGGTAGTTGGCCCTGACCAGGCCGGTCGAGCGTTCGAGGGCGGTGGTCGAGCCCTTGGGCCGGACGAGGATGTCGTACTGGGCCCGGTAGTTGTCTTTGACCGTGCCGGTGATCTCCAGGCGCTGCGTCTCGGCGGTGCCGGTCAGCACGCTGAACCCGGTCGCGGCCACCACGATGCCGAGCAGCAGCACCAGGGCGCGCCCCGCGCGGTGCCTGAGCTGGGCGCGGACGAGCCGGATCATCCGAGCCTGCCGATGCGGTCGAGCACGTCGGAGGCGGGCGCCACGACGTCGTCGCCCACCACCCGGCCGTCGGCGAGCCGTACCAGCCGGCCGCAGGTGGCGGCCAGCTCGGGGTTGTGGGTGGCGATGAGCATGGTCATGCCGTAGCGCTCGCGCAGGCCGAACAGCAGGTCCACGATCTCCTGGCCGGTGGCACTGTCGAGGTTGCCGGTGGGCTCGTCGGCCAGCAGCAGCGGCGGCCGGGCGATCAGCGCGCGGGCGATGGCCACCCGCTGCTGCTGGCCCCCGGAGAGCTGCGACGGGAGCGCGCGTTCCCGGCCCGCCAGCCCGACCGCCTCCAGCAGCTCACGCCCCCGCGCCTGCCGGTCGAAGCCCACCCGGTACGGCAGCACCGGCGCCAGCACGTTGTCCAGCACGCTGAGCGCGGGCAGCAGGTGGAAGCGCTGGAACACGAACCCGGTCCGCCTGCGGTGCGCGTCGAGGCGGCGGCGGGGTAAGGGCGTGCCGTCGACGACGATCTCCCCGGAGTCGGGTAGGTCCATGCCGCCGATCAGTTGCAGCAGGGTGGACTTGCCCGCGCCGGAATGTCCCATCAGCGCGGTCGCGCCGCCCGCGGCGAACTCCAGGCTCACGTCGTCGAGCGCCTTGGCCGTCCCGTGGACACGGGTCACGCCCCGAAGGGTGATTGCTACTCCCATGCCCGCCTACATTGTCACAATGTAGGAGCGATCTCTACCGATACATTGCGACAATCTAGGAAACCAGGAAATGATCTGACAATGCCGCTCAGTCACGCCGTCCTCGCCCTGCTCGCCGACGGCCCCAGCCACGGGTACGAGCTGAAGAGCCGCTTCGAGGCGGCCATCGGCCCCCAGTGGGGCGGGCTCAACATCGGCCACCTGTACCAGATCCTCGACCGCCTGGTCAGGGACGGGCACGTGGTCCGCAGCCACGTCGCCCAGCGCGACCGGCCGGACAAGACGCTCTACCAGCTCACCCGAGCCGGCGCGACGGAGCTGACCGGGTGGGCCACCGCGCCGCACGTGCGTACGGGCGGCTTCAGGGACGAACTGTTCCTCAAGCTGCTGGCCGCCACCCGGCTGGGGCGCGACACGCTGGACGCGTTCACGGCGGCGCAGCGGCAGGCGTACCTGTCGGACCTGGCCGGGCTGGCCGCGCTGCGGCGGCAGGCCGAGCCCGACCCGCTGGTGGGGCTGCTGATGGACGCGGCCGTCGCGCACCTCAAGGCGGACCTCCAGGTCGTCGAGAGCGCCGAACGCCGCCTGGCCGCGATCGCAGAAGAGGCCGTGGCGCCGTCGGTGGCGCCGGAGGCCACCGAGCCGGGCGCGGACCAGGAACGGACCGGCTGACCCGGCCGGGCCGCCGCTCGGGGCGCGCCGGGCGGCGGCGTCGACCTGCGATGGGGGCGCGCCTCACCCCTCGGCGCGGGGCGCGCCGCGGACCACGACCAGAGCCAGGAGGGCGAGGACGGCGCCGATCCAGAGCACGCTCGTGGTGCCGATGCCGTCGACAGCGAGGCCGCCGGCGAACGCGCCGAACGCGATGGCCAGGTTGAACGTGGAGACGTACAGCGAGGAGGCCGCCTCTCCGGCGTCGGGCGCGGCGTCGAGGATCCAGGTCTGGAACGTGACCGGCACCGCGCCGTAGCCCAGACCCCACAGCACCAGGACGGCGCCCGCGGCGACGGCGCTGTCGCCGACGAGCGCGAAGACCACCATGGCGGCGGGGAGGACTACGGCGATGCCCACGACGGTCTGACGCAACCGCCTGGCGACGAGCGCCCCCGCGATGAAGTTGCCGCAGATGCCGGCGACGCCGAAGGCCAGCAGCAGCGCGCCGATCAGGCCGTCGCCGACGCCGTCGTCCTGGAGGATCGGCCGGACGAACGTGTAGGCCAGGAAGTGACCGGTGATCACGAGGAACGTGACGGCGATCCCGGCGCGTACGCCCGCGTTGCCCCTGAAGACCTTCGGCAGGTCCGCGAACGTGATGCTCTGCTCCGCCGGCACCTTCGGCATCAGGAAGAGCATGCAGGCCAGCGAGGTCAGCCCGAGAATCCCCACGACGGCGAACGCGGTGCGCCAGCCGCTGAGGTCACCGATGAACGTCCCCGTGGGCACCCCCAGGACGGACGCGGTCTCGACGCCGCCGAAGATGACCGCGGTGGCGCGCGGGACGTGCTGCTCCGGCACCAGCCGCAGCGCTATGCCGCCCGCGATGGACCAGAAGCCGCCGACGCTGACGCCGATCAGGAACCGGGCGACCAGGACGACGGCGAAGCCGGTCGCGAAGGCGGAGGCCAGGTTGGCCGCGCCCATCAGGCCGATCAACAGCGCCAGCACGACGCGCCGGTCGACGCGACCGGTGGCCACGGTGACCAGCGGCGCGGTGACGGCCGCGACCAGGCCGGGCACGGTCACCATGAGCCCGGCGGTGCCCTCGGAGACGTCCAGGTCGGAGCCGACCGGGGTGAGCAGGCCAACGGGCAGCAGTTCGGAGGTCATCAGGGAGAAGATGCCCAGGGTCACCGCGAGGACGGCGAGCCAGCCCTTGACGGGCGAACGGCTTGCGCCCGCGGGCACCGGTCTGTGGACGGTGGTCACGCGCCGGGCGTCTTGCGGGTGGTGACGTTCATCCGGTTCCACGCGTTGGCGGTGAAGACGAGCGCGATGAGCTGGGCCAGCTCCTTGCCCTCGAAGTGCCGCGCGGCCTCGTCGTAGACCCGGTCCGGCACGCCCTGGGGCAGCAGGGTGACGGCCTCGGCCAGCGCCAGGGCGGCCCGCTCCCGCTCGGTGAACAGGCTCGACTCCTCCCAGGCGGAAAGCTGGTATATGCGTTCCTCGGTCTCACCGGCCTTGCGGGCGTCGATGGTGTGGTAGTCGATGCAGTAGGCACAGCGGTTCACCTGGGCGATCCGGATCTGCACCAGCTCCAGCAGGACCGGGTCGAGCCCCTCCCTGGCGGCGGCGTCAAGAGACAGGACGGCCTTGAAGACCTTGGGGGCGACAGTGGCGAAGTTCATGCGCTGAGGCACCTGGAACGTTGTCATGCCCCGACCCTAGAAACCGAAGCGACCCAAGATATGGTGCATTTCGATGGCAGAAATCTGGGTCAATCCCCCGGAGCCCGACGCCGCGCGAGCCGAGCCGGGCCAGGCCGCGGGGGCGGATCTCCACCTGGAGCTGTCCGGCGAGGGAAGCCTGCGGAGTCAGCTCATGCACGCGCTGCGGGAGGCCATCCGCTCCGGCCGGCTCGCCCCCGGCACCCGGCTGCCGCCCTACCGCACCCTCGCGCACGATCTGGGCATCGCCCGCAACACCGCCGCCGACGCCTACGCCGAACTCGTCGAGGAGGGCTGGCTCTCGGCTCGCCAGGGCTCCGGCACCCGGGTCGCCCGGCGGGCCACCCCGCTCCCTCCTGACCGGTCGCGCCGCCCGCAACGCCCGGTCCGCCGCCGCGTCCAGCACGACCTGATGCCCAGCTCGCCCGACGCGGCCACGTTCCCACGGGCCGCCTGGCTCACCTCCGCGCGCCGGGCCGTCGCCGCGGCCCCCAACGACGCCTTCGGCGTGGGCGACCCGCGCGGCAGGGCGGAGCTTCGCGAGACGCTCGCGGAGTACCTGGCGCGCGCCAGGGGCGTGCGTGCCGAGCCGGATCGGATCGTGATCTGCTCCGGGTTCGCGCACGGGCTGACGCTGCTGGGTGACGTGCTCGACGGGCCGGTCGCGGTGGAGTCGTACGGGCTGGAGTTCCACCGGGGCCTGCTCGAGGAGGCGGGCCTGCGTACGGTGCCGCTGACGGTCGACTCCCGCGGGGCCAGGATCGACGAGTTGCCGGGCACCGGTGCCGAGGCCGTCCTGCTCACGCCCGCGCACCAGTTCCCCACCGGTGGCCCACTGTACCCGGAGCGCCGCGCGGCGGTCATCGACTGGGCCCGCTCGCGCGGCGGACTGCTCGTCGAGGACGACTACGACGGCGAGTTCCGCTACGACCGGCAGCCGGTCGGCGCGGTGCAGGGCCTCGACCCCGACCGGGTCGTCTACCTCGGCTCCACCAGCAAGAGCCTGTCGCCGGCGCTGCGGCTGGGCTGGATGGTGCTGCCGGGGCGGCTCGTCGACGACATCGTCGCGGCCAAGGGGCCGAGGGAGCTGTGGTCGGGCGTGCTCGACCAACTCTCCCTGGCCGACTTCATCGCCCGCGGTGCCTACGACCGGCACCTGCGCCGCATGCGGCAGCACTACCGGCGCCGCCGCGACCTGCTGGTGGGCACGCTGGCCCAGCGCGCCCCGCACATCGAGGTCAGCGGCATCGCGGCGGGGCTGCACGCCGTACTCGAACTGCCGGAGCACACCGAGGACGCCACCCTGCGCGCGGCCAGGAGGCAGGGGCTGGCCCTCGACGGGCTGCGCCCCTACCGCCACCCCGACAGTACGATGCCGCCGCGCGACGGCCTCGTCATCGGCTACGGAACGCCACCGGACCACGCCTTCGCCGCGGCGCTGGACGCGTTGTGCCTGGCCCTGCCCGACCCACCGGAGCACGACGGGTGACGCGCCCCGCGCGGATGGCCTGTCGAATTGAAATCCTTTGGGCGAAAAGTCGCGATGAACCGCGATGGCGCCGAGTCGAGCACGTACGATCATTTGCGCGAAGCCCCAGCGTCTTCTCTCACAGAGAGCCCGATGATGAGCACCGATCGCTCCGACCTCGCCGCGAAGTTCAAGCCCGAGATCCCGCACGCCGCCCGGATCTGGAACTACTGGATGGGCGGCAAGGACAACTTCGCGGCCGACCGCGCCGCGGGCGACGCCGTGGCGAAGGTCTACCCGGAGATCGTCCAGATGGCCGTGCAGTCGCGCCGGTTCCTCACGCGGGCGGTGCGCCACCTCACCGCCGAGGCCGGGATCTCCCAGTTCCTCGACATCGGCACGGGGCTGCCCACGATGCAGAACACCCACGAGGTCGCCCAGTCGATCGACCCGTCCGCGCGCATCGTCTACGTCGACAACGACCCGCTGGTGCTCGTGCACGCCCGCGCGCTGCTCAAGAACACCTCGCCCGAGGGCACCACCGCCTACGTCGACGGCGACTACCACGATCCCGAGCGGATCGTCTCGGAGGCCCGCAAGGTCCTCGACTTCACCAAGCCGATCGCCGTGATGTTCATGGGCGTGCTCGGCTACGTGGAGGAGCTGCGGGTGATGCGCTCGATCATCGACCGGGTCGTACGGACCGTGCCGTCCGGCAGCTACCTGGTGTTGTGGGACGGTACGGCGACGGGCGAGGCGGTCGCCGAGGGCAGCGACAAGCTGGCGGAGACCGGAGCGGTCCCGTACTACCTGCGCTCGCTGGAAGAGCTGACCAGTTGCTTCGAGGGGCTGAGCCTGGTGGGGCCGGGTCTGGCGCCGATCAGCCGGTGGGGGCTGGCGGGCGACGAGGAGGCGCCGTTCATCGACGCGTACGGGGGCGTGGCCCGCAAGCCGTGAGCACGCCGCGCGGATGTACGCCGCGCAGATTTACACCGCGCAAATTTACACCGAGCGGATAAACACCGAGGAAACATCGCTCCTGGTGTCATGGCTCCTCACCGGCCACAGAGGAGAGCATGATGAACAGCGAGAGATCCGCCGAAGGCATGCGTCGTCGACGGTTCCTGAAGCAGGCGGGCCTGGCCGCCGCGGCGGGCGCGGCGCTGCCACTGCTCGACGTCGGCGGCGCGGGCGCCCTCGCCGCCGCCGAGCCCACCTCTGGGCCCACCACTGGGCCCACCCCTGGGCCCACCGCCGACCCCGACCAGTTGTTCAAGGACGGCCGCTTCAAGGAGGCCGAGCTCGGCTACCGCCGCCGGTTGCGCGACAACGCCGACGACGCGCACGCCGCGGGGCAGATCGGCTACATCGCGCTGCTGTCCAACCGGTTCGCGGACGCGGAGAGGTTCCTGACGAAGGCCGCCGACCTGAAGCCTGACGACCAGTTCGTCCTCTACCAACTGGCGGACTGCTACGTACGTCAGGACCGGCTGACGGAGGCCGTGCCGTGGCTGCGCAGGCGCGGCACCGCCACCGACCTCGCCCACGCCACCCTGTACGAGCGCATCGAGGGCAAGCCCTGGCAGGTGCACGGGCCGCAGACCACCCGGATCCCGTTCCTCGGGCTCGACCCCCTGCCGCACATGGAGATCTCGATCAACGGGACGGCCCCGAAGATCTTCCAGCTCGACACCGGCGGCACCACGGCCGGCCTGACCATGGAGCTGGCCCGCGAGGCCGGCCTGAAGGTGGTGTCCACCAGTACGGGCAGCGCCGACGGGCAACGCTTCACCATGTACTACGGCATCGCAGAGTCGGTCCGCATCGGCGACCTGGAGGTGCGCAACGCGCCCGTCCACTGGAACGAGGCCATCCGGCCGCCCCTGCCCGACGGCTCCCAGGCGCAGGGCACGATCGGGACCGTGCACTTCTACCACTTCCTGACCACCATGGACTACGGCCACAAGCAGTTCGTGCTGCGCCGCAAGACCGAGGCCAACCTCCGCCGATTCCGCGCCGAGGCCGGGCGACTGCCCGGCGACGTGCTGCCGCTGTGGCTGGCGAAGGACCATTTCCCGCTCACCCTGGGCAGCCTCAACGACTACGGCCCCAGGGTTGCCACCTTCGACACCGGCGGGCCCGGCCGGGGCATGGGCACCTCGCTGGCGATGGCCGAGCGGGCCGGGATCCAGCTCGGCGCGCCCGAGGAGATCAACGGCAAGGTGCGCTACGCCATCTACCCGGAGCGGATCAGCCTCGGCAAGGCGACGAGGCGGCGCGTCAAGGGGTGGGCGGAGGAGAACCCCCGCGTCGACGACGACATGAGGTTCGACACCATCGCCAACTTCACGCACGACTTCTTCAAGCCGTTCGCCATCACCTTCGACTACGCCCACATGAACCTGTACATCACCGGCGACTCCATGACCCCCGACGCCGCCCGATGAAAATGACGTCTTTTTGAGTTTGCCCCGCGACTTTACGGAATAGGAGAGGAAAGCCGGAGACCGTTGGCAAAGGTGTGGCACCGCGCGATGAACCCATGTCCCGACCGGGGTACGTAAGTCGGTATAGCCCCATGGGGGATTGGTCCAGCAGACAAAGGCGTTGTCGCTTGGCTCGTTGGTCGAGATCCGCAGACTGCCCGGGGCAGGACTGGCCCTTGTCGGCAGGAGACATGCGATGTACCTCGACCTGACGGAGACCTCGATCACCGAGGCGGTGCAGCGGACTTTCGACGGTGCGGAGGACGAGCGTTTCAAGGAGTTGTTCGTCGGCCTGGTGCGGCATCTGCACGACTTCACCCGCGAGGTTCGGCTGACCGGTGACGAATGGTTCACGGCGCTCGACTTCCTCCGGCGGGTGGGCGACATCACCAGTCCGACGCGGCAGGAGTTCGTGCTGCTGTCCGACATTCTCGGCCTGAGCGTCCTCGTCGACCTGATCAACCACGAGGACGGGCCGTCGGTGACGGATTCGACGCTGCTCGGCCCCTTCTACGTCGAAGGCCGGCCGACGGCGGCGAACGGGTCGGACATCTCCGGCGAGGTCGAGGGGACTCCGCTGTTCGTGAACGGCAGGGTGCTCGACACGGAGGGAAATCCCGTGGCCGGGGCCCGGGTGGACACCTGGCACAGCGACGGGAACGGCTTCTACGACGTGCAGATGCAGGAGAAGCTGCACCACCACCTCGCCATGCGCGCCCTGCTGATCGCCGACGACGAGGGGCGGTTCTGGTATCGCTCGGTGGCCCCGCGCTACTACCCGGTCCCCACGGACGGGCCGTGCGGGGAGATCCTGCGGGCCGCGAACCGTTCCCCGATGCGCCCCGAGCACCTGCACTTCTGGCTGCACGCCGACGGCTTCGAGCCGCTGATCACCATGCTGGTCCGCAGTGACGACCCCTACCTGGAGTGCGACGCGGTCTTCGGGGTCAAACGGTCTCTCGTGGTGGACTTCGTGCACCACGAGGCGGGCGAGAGCGCCCCCGACGGCACCCGCATGGACGAGCCGTTCCAGACCGTGGAGTGGACGTTCGTGCTGGCCCGCAAGGAGAGCTGAGGATGTCACGCATCCCGCTGACTCCCGTCGAGTCCGTCACCCCCACCGCCCGCGACTTCATGCGCCGGCGCGGTGAGCTGAACGTCTTCCGCCTCCTGGCGGGCGCCCCGAAGGTGTTCGACGGCTGGACCACGATGGTCGACGCGCAGCTCGACAGCCATACCTTCAGCCCTCGGCTGCGCGAGCTGGTGATCCTGCGGATCGCCCACCTGCGGCACTGCGCGTACGAGATCGCCCAGCACACCGACCTGGCCAGGGACGCGGGGGTCAGCGACGCGGAGATCAGCGCGCTGAGCGTCGAGGGGCCCGTGCCCGGCCTCGCCGAGCCGGAGAGCACGGTGCTGGCCTTCGTCGGCGAGCTGTGCGTGACCGGCACCGTGACCCAGGCGACGTTCTCGGCGGCCCGAGCCGTGCTCGGGGAGGCCGCGCTGACCGAGCTGCTGCTCCTGGTCAGCCTGTACTACGGGCTGGCTCTCGTGCTGAACGCCGCCGAACCCGGCATCGACGACCACGTACGGTTGGTGACCCCCTCGTGACCCGGATCGCGTACTGCACCAGCATGTCCGACGAGGTCCGCGACATGGTCGCCGAGCGCGGCAACCTGAACGTCTACCGCGCGCTGGCCCACGCCGGCCCGCCCTTCGCCGGATGGCTGCTCGCCGGTCGCGCCGCCCTGACCAGCGAGGTCGTCCCCGTGCGGCTGCGTGAGCTGGTCATCGTGCGTGTCGGGCACCTGATGGGGTGCGCCTACGAGCTCGCCCAGCACACCCCGGTGGCCGAGAGGTCCGGCCTCGGCCCCCGGCAGCTCGACGCCCTGGCCGCCGACGGCCGGCTGACCGACGGCGGGTTCACGCCGACCGAGCTGACCATGCTGGAGATGACCACCGAACTGGTCACCACCGCGTCGGTGACGCCCGGCCTGCTGGACCGCGCACGCGAGCTGCTCGACGACGAGCAACTGCTGGAAGTGCTGATGATCATCAATCGGTGGAGCGGGCTGGCCCTGATGATCAACGCGCTCGACGTGGACATCGACACCGACCACCACTTCTCCCTGCCGCACTGACCAGCGCACCTCCAGCAGCGAGTCCCAGGGGGTTCCAGGGAGCTCCAGGGAGCGGAAAGGACGGCGAGCATGCGCGCGCTACGCTTCGAGCGGTTCGGCGGCCCCGAGGTGCTGTCCGTCGGCGAGGTCGCGGACCCGGTCGCCGCCGACGGCGTCGCGGTGGTCGCCGTGGAGGCGGCCTCGGTCAACCCCTCTGACGTGATGAACGTCTCGGGCAAGATGGAGGACACCACCCTGCCGCGCGTTCCCGGCCGCGACTTCGCCGGGGTCGTACTCGACGGACCCGACGAGTGGCTCGGCGCCGAGGTGTGGGGCACCGGGGGCGACCTCGGCTTCACCCTCGACGGCTCGCACGCGCAACGCCTGGCCCTGCCGGTCGGCGCGCTGGCCCGCAAACCCGAGGCCCTCGACTTCGCCGAGGCGGCGACCGTCGGCGTGAACTTCGTGGTCGGCTGGCTCGGCGCGATCGAGACCGCCGGGCTCGCCGCGGGCGAGACCATCGCCGTCTTCGGCGTCTCAGGGGGCGTGGGCGGGGCCGTCGCGCAGATCGCCCGCGCCGTCGGCGCCGCGCGCGTCGTGGGCGTCGACCGCCACGCCCCGGCCGACGACACCCCGGCGGCCGGGCTCATCGATGAGTTCGTACGCTTCGGCGACGACACCGACGTCGCCGCCGAACTGCGCCGTCTCACCGGCGGCCGGGGCGCCGACGTCGTCTACGACGCGGTCGGCGGCGTCACCACGCCGACCGCGCTGGCGTCGCTCGCCCAGCGTGGCCGCCTGGTCGTCATCAGCGCCGGTGGCACCTCCACCGTCGAGATCGACCTCACCGGCTTCTACCACCGCGAGGCGCGGATGCTGGGCGCGGACAGCAGGAAACTGGACGCCACCGCCTCCGCCGAGTACCTCGACCGGATCACCCCTCACTTCGAGAGCGGCGAGTTCCGGCCGCTGCCGATCAGGCAGACCTTCGACCTCGACCACGGCCAGGACGCCTACCGCGCCGTGGCGGAGCGGAAGGTACGCGGCAGGGTCGTCATCGAACCCTGACGGCGCGGGAAAGGCGGGAGCCCGCCCCCGCGGCCGGTCGGCCGAAGGAGCGGGCGGGGAGGGGAGGTGCGTTATCGCTGCTCGACGACGCGGAACCGCAGGGTGTCGGTGAACTGGCGACCGTAGGAGTCGGTCGCGGTCACCACCGCGCGGTGCTCGCCCTCGGACAGGTCGGCGGGCAGCTCGAACCGCCACAGGTGCATCGCCCGGTCCGCGACGCTGCCGCCGTTGACGAGCTGCTGGGCCACGGCGTGCGGGTCGGACCACTCGGGGCCGACGCGCTGCGCCTCACCGCGGAGCTCCTGGGTACGGACCGCCGGACGCGCCCGCTCGCCGTCGATCTTCACCTTGACGGTGGAGCCGGTGGCGCCCATCCAGAAGTTGGTGGTGAGCCAGGTGCGCCCGGCCAGGTCGGCGCGGGTCACCACGTTCGGGTCGCCCAGCTCCGGCGCCGCGCCCTCGGGGGTCTTGTTCCACGCCTGCCGGTCGACGTACCACTGACGGTAGGTGGGGCTGTTGACGCCGAGCTGCGTCTGCACCCGGTCGCTCTCGCCGGTCACCGTGTACCGCTCCTTGAACGAGCTGCCCTTGACGTCCAGGGTGAGCACGCCGGGACGGCCGCCGTCACGCCCGACCGCGACGGGGTAACCGTCCTCGGTGATCGCGCCGGAGTACCAGTCACCCGCGATCGCGCCCGCCGTGATGTGCGGGAACGGGAGCCGGTCGACGCCGAAGACGTCCTGCCAGCCCTTGACGCGGTCGCCGGTCTTCATGTTCTCGATCGAGTGGCTGTGCCCGGCGACGGCGACGGCCTTGCGGCCCTTGAGCAGGTCGTACACCTGACCGACCTGGTCCACCTGGTGGATCGGGCTGCTCTCGTCGGCGAAGTTCAGCAGCCCGATGTGGCTGGCGACCACCACGAGCTTGTTGCGGTCGACCTTGGCCAGGTCGCGCTCCAGCCAGGCGAGCTGGTGCTCGTCGAGCCGGCCGTTGTAGGCCGGACGGTTCGCCGGGTCGGCGCACTGCGGACGCCGCCCGTCGGCGTTGTCGACGTCGGGGGTGCACGGGTAGCGCACGGTGTTCAGCGCGACGACGTGCACGTTGCCGACGTCGTACGAGTAGTACGCGGGCGCGAGCTGGGCGCGGAAGGTGTCGAAGGAGTGCTCGGCGGTCTCGGCGTCGAAGTCGAGGTCGTGGTTGCCGGGCAGGAACCTGGCCGGCCCGTTGGTCAGGCCGGTGAGCCCCTTCACGTCGGGGTAGAGCGACAGGTCGTCGCCGACGACGTCACCGATGAACAGGGTGCCGCAGCCCTGGTAGTCGTTCCGCTTCGACAGGTCGCCGATCGCTCCCTTGCGGGCGTACTCGACCTCTTCCTTGTCGTACGTCTGCAGGTCGCCCGCGATCACGCAGTGCTGCTCCGACGACTGGGTGAGCGAGCTGCGCACGAGCGGGAAGTTCACCGCGGACGGGAGCGGCCCGGTCGGCGCGATGCCGCCGTAGCGCAGCGCGGGCGAGCCCTCGGGCAGGTGGTTGTAGTGGAACTGGGCGACGTTCGACTCGTCGACGGGCACCTGGTAGCCGGACGGCTGGGTGACGAACACCGTCATGTTGTCGTGGACGGGCAGCCGGTAGCCCCCACGGGAGTCGGTGGTGACGACGTCGCGGCCGTTCGACACCAGGACACCGCCGAGCCCGCGCTCGTTCCGGTCGCTCGCGCTGTCGCGGTCGTCGTCCACGAACACCCTGCCGGTCAGAACGGAGGGGTCGGCCGGGCCGTCCTGGGCACGGACGACCTCGACGCGGCCGCGGTAGGCGGTCTCGTTCCAGGCCCTGCCCGTCGCCGAGGTCGCCGAGAGGTTCGAGGTCGCTGAGGTGGTCGAGGTCGCCTGGGCGGCCGTGGCGGGGACGATGGTCACGGCCGAGCTGACGACCGCGAGGGCTGCCAGGGCCAAGGGGACACGGGGCTTGTTGCGGTCTCGGGATGAGGCACTCAACATGCGCACTGTTCTCCGATGCGTCGTCGGGGAAAGCACCGGCCGTTCCTGGGCCGGCGGGGCGATCTTTTACGACGCTCCTGAACAGCGACCCGTGAGCGAGAGAACGCCCACCATATGGAGGCCGACTCGCAGATGAGATCTCACCGTGCGGAGCACCTCCGGTCAGGGCCGTGGTAAGGACGTTTCATGGCCGTGGGTCCCCAGGACCGCCCGGACGACGGTCATGACAGGCGCCTCCTGATCCACCAGAACGACAGCCACGTGAGGGCCAGGGAGAGCAGGGCGTAGATCCCGGTCTCGATCCACTGGAAGGGCCAGAACCGGGCAAGGGGATGGTAGATGGCCTGCTGCCGGTAGCCGAGGCGGTTGATCTCGGCCATGCAGGGGTCTCCGCCCGCCGTGCTCGACGGCGCGCAGGGTCCCGACGTCGAGGAGACATTGACGGGGGCTCCGTCGCCGTTGGCGGCGGGAAGCGCGCGTCCGGACGGGTCGAGCAGGTGGCTGGACAGTACCCAGGCGCCCGCGTGACCGGGAACGGCCGACTCCAGGAAGATCCGCGGGGAGCCGCCCCCTTCGCGGGGGAGGCTCAGGCTGTCCACGTTCGCCCTCCCGAGCTCGTAGGTCGCGGTGATCGGGGGCATCAGGTAGGGACGGACCAGCAGCGGCACGGCCAGCTGGGCCGCGGCGAAGACGGCCAGGGTGAGGGCCATGGCGGGCAGCGTGCGGCGTATCAGCATGCCCATGGTCACGCCGAGGGCGAAGGCGAAGGCTGCGTATCCCATCGGGGCGAT
>NZ_BAAAZP010000098.1:0-115224 GCF_039536965.1 Nonomuraea antimicrobica
GGCGGCCCCGTCCAGGCGGGCGGCCCCGTCCAGGCGGGCGGCCAGCTCGGCGATCGACAGGTGGCGCAGCACGTCACGCGGGCTCACCTCCAGGCCCCGCCGCCGCGCGGCGGCCGACAGCCGGATCGCGTGGACGGAGTCACCGCCCAGGTCGAAGAAGTTGTCGTGGACTCCGGCCTCGTCCACCCCGAGCGTGCGCGTCCACACCTCCGCCAGCAGCCGCTCGGTCGGCGTGCCCGGCGTCGCGTGCGACGCGGCGGCCCGCCCCGGCGGGGGCAGCGCCTTCGTGTCGACCTTGCCCGCCATGGTCAGCGGCATCGACGGCAGGCTGACGAAGGCGGTGGGCACCATGTAGTCGGGCAGGACCTCGGCGAGGAACGCGCGCAGGTCCGCCGCGCCGGGATCGTGCCCGCCCGAGGCGACGACGTACGCGGTGAGCTGCCTGCGGCCGGGGCCGAGCTCGTGCACGGCCACCACAGCCTGGGCGACGCCGGGGTGCAGCAGCAGCCGCGCCTCGATCTCGCCCAGCTCGACCCGGTAGCCGCGGACCTTGACCTGGTGGTCGATCCGGCCGAGGAAGTCCAGGTCGCCGTCACGCCTGAACCTGGCCAGGTCGCCGGTCCTGTACAAACGTGCTCCCGGCGTGCCGCCGAAGGGGTCGGGCACGAACTTCTCGGCCGTCAGCGCCACCCGGTTGAGATAGCCGCGCGCGACGCCGTCGCCGCCGATGAACAGCTCGCCCACCGTGCCGGGCGGCACCGGGTTCAGGTGCCGGTCCAGGACGTACATGCGCATGTTGGCGATGGGCCGGCCGATCGGGACCGGGCGCGAGGGGTCGAAGTCGTCGCCGACCTCGTAGACGGAGCAGCCGACCACGGTCTCGGTGGGGCCGTACTCGTTGATGACGCGCGCGCCGGGCGCGATCCGCCGCCAGGCCACGACGGTCTCGGGCCGCACCTCGTCGGCCCCGACCACGAACGTGCGGACCGAGCGCACCTGATCGTCGCCGAGCACGCCGCGCAGCGCGTCGAGGTGGCCGGGGGTGATCTTCAGCAGGCTGAAGTCGCCCGGTGCGCCCAACAGCTCGGCCAGGGCCATCACGTCGTCGCCGCCCGGGATCAGCGTGACGCTCCTGCCGCCGATGAGCGGGAGGAAGAAGTTCGGGATCGACAGGTCGAAAGCGATCGAGCCCACCATGGGCGCGCCCGCCGCGCCCCGCAGGCCGTAGCCGTCGATCGCCCACCACAGGTAGTTGACGAGCTGGCGGTGGGTGATCATCACGCCTTTCGGCCGGCCCGTGGAGCCGGAGGTGTACATCGCGTAGACGAGGTTGCCGGAGCACGCCTGCTCCCGTGGGCAGGGGGGAGCGTCCTCGCCGACGCACACCACCCGTCCCGTGAAGGCGGCGGGCACCTGTGAGCGCAGGCGGTCCACCGTCACGAGCACCTCGGCCCCGGTGTCGGCCAGCATGAACTCCAGCCGGGCCGCGGGGTGGCCGGGGTCGAGCGGCAGGTAGGCGCCGCCCGCCTTGAGCACGCCGAGCAGGATGACGAACAGCTCCACGCAGTGGTCGGCCAGCACGCCGACGAACCGCTCGGGGCCCACCCCCGCCGCCGCCAGGACGGCGGCCAGCCGCTCGGCCTGTTCGTCCAGCTCCGCGAAGGACACCTCGCGGCCGTCGGCGTCCACCACCGCGACGGCGCCGGGCGCCTGCCGCACCTGGTCCTCGAACAGCTCGTGCAGGCACCTGTCCACGGGGTACGGCGCGGCCGTGTCGTTCCATTCGCGCACCACCAGCGCGCGCTCGTGCGCGGGAAGCACCTCGATCGCGCTGAGCCGCACCCCGGGGTCGGTCACGACGTGGGCCAGCACGTTCTCCAGCCGTTCGAGCAGCAGGCCGGCGCTCCTGGCGTCGAACAGGTCCTCGGCGTAGGACAGCTCCAGCACGAGGGTGCTCGCCGTCCCGGTGGCCAGGAGGGTGAGGTCGGCCTTCTCCAGGTCCGCGTCGAGGGCGGCGCGCTCGGCCGCCAGGCCCGGCAGGCTCCAGCACTCCGCACCGTCCAGATACTGGACGAGCACCTGGTAGAGGGGGTTGCGCGAGGGCTCGCGGGCCAGCCGCAGCTCGCCCACGATCTGGTCGAAGGTGACGTCCTGGTGGTCGAGGGCGCCGGCCAGCGTACGGTTCGCCCGGTGCAGGGCCTCGGTGAAGGGCGGGTCGCCCGTCAGGTCGACCGGGAGCGGCAGGGTGTTGGCGAACAGCCCGATGAGCGGCTCGAACTCCACCCTGTTCCGGCCGGTCAGCAGCGATCCGATGGCGAACCTGTCCTGGCCGGTGACCCGCTGGAGGGTGGCCGCGAAGGCGGTGAGGATCGTGGTGAACACGGTCACCCCGTGCTCGGCGGCCAGCCCGCGGACCTTCGCGCTCGCCTCGGGCGACAGGGTGCGCCTGGCCTGGCCGCCCCGGTAGGAGGGCTCGGAGGGCCTGGTCCTGTCGGTCGGCAGCTCCAGGATGGGGGGCGTGCCGTCGAGCGCCTCGCGCCAGTAGGCGAGCTGCTCCTCGCGGCGCTCGGCGGCGCGGCGGGCCTGCCAGGAGGCGTAGTCGCCGTACTGGAGCGGCAGCGCGGGCAGGGCGGCGGCGACCCCGCGCAGCCTGGCGTCGTAGAGCGCGCCCAGTTCGCGGGCCAGGAGCTGGAAGGACCACTCGTCGGTGAGCATGTGGTGCAGGTTGACCACCAGCAGGGCGCTCTCCTCGTCCAGCCGCAGCAGCAGGACGCGCAGCAGGGGGCCCTTCTCCAGGTCGAAGGCGCGGTGCACCTCCGCCTTGGCGTGGCGCAACGCCTCCGCGGCCCCGCCTGCCACCTCGGCGGTCTCGAAGGCGGCGGGTCCTGGCGGGTGCACCACCTGCCCGCCGTCCCGCAGGAAGGTGGTGCGCAGGATCTCGTGGCGGGCCACCAGGTCGTCGAAGGCGTGCCGCAGCGCGGCCACGTCGAGCCGGCCGCGCAGCCACACCGCCTGGTGCGCGCCGAAGAGCGCGTTGTCGTCGAGGAACCGATCGACGATCCAGAACCCGCGCTGCACGGGCGAGAGCGGGATCGCGGCCTCCGCCCGGCGCGCGGGCACGGTGGCGCGCGCGGAGCCGCCCCTGCCGCTCAGCCTCCGCTGGAGCAGTGCCCGCCTGGCCGCGTCCGCCCTGTCAGTGACCGAATCCATGATCCACCCTGCTTCTATCGCGGCTCTTCCATGCGCTTGCGCAGGCTCAGCGGCCTCATGTCCACCCAGACCCGCTCGATGTGGTCGAGGCAGTCCTGCTTGGGCCCCGAGGTCCCCTCCACGCGCCACCCGTCGGGCGGCTGCCGGTGCGCGGGCCAGATCGAGTACTGCTCCTCGTGGTTGACCACGACCTTGTACAGCTCATCGGACATGGGTTCCTCCTTCGCCGAGGCTCAGCACCTCGTCGTCGTCCATCGCCGCGATCTCCGTCGCCACCAGGCGCTCCACCTGCTCGGCCTGCGTCGCGACGGTGGGGTGTTCGAACAGCAGGCTCAGCGGGACGTGGGTGTCGAAGGCGTGCCGCATCCGGTTGACCACCCTGGTGGCCAGCAGCGAGTGCCCGCCGACGGCGAAGAAGTCGTCGTGCGCGCCGACCCGAGGCAGGCCGAGGACGTCCTGCCAGATCTCGGCGATGACCTGCTCGGTCACCGATCCCGGCGCGGTGTGCCCGGCGGGCGCGCCGGGTGCGGGCGCGGGCAGCGAGCGCCGGTCGAGCTTGCCGTTCGGCAGCCGGGGCAGCGCGTCCAGGACGGCGACGGCGTTGGGCACCGCGTACGCGGGCAGGATGCCGCCCAGGAACACCCTCAGCGTCTCGGGCGTCGCCTCACCCGCGGGAGCGAGCACCACGTACGCGGCCAGCCGCCTGTCACCGGGCTCCGGCTCCCAGACCGTCACCACGGCGTCGGCCACCTCCGGGTGGCGGCGCAGGGCCGTCTCCACCTCCTCCAGCTCCAGGCGGACGCCACGGATCTTCACCTGCCTGTCGAGCCGGTCCAGGTACTCGAACGAGCCGTCGGGGCGCTCGATGCCCCGGTCACCGGTCAGGTAGATCCGCTCCCCCGCGTGCAGCGGGTGCGGCACGAAGGCCGCCGCCGTACGCCGGGGATCCCCGAGATAGCAGCGGGCCAGCGACCGCCCCGCGATGGCGAGCTGGCCGGGTTCGCCGGGCTGGACCGGTGCGAGGTCGCTCCCGAGTACGTGGATCTCGTTGCCGTCGATCGGCAGCCCCAGACAGACCGCGCCGCCCTCCGCCGCACCGTCGGCGGCCACGCAGACGTGGCGGGTGGAGTCGATGGACGCCTCCGTCGCCCCCCAGGTGTTCTCCAGCAGCACCGCGTCGCCGAACCGGTCGCGGAAGCGCCGCACCAGCTCGGGGCGGAGCGCCTCCCCGCTGGACAGCACCGTGCGCAGGGCCGCGAGCCGGTCCACGTCCGCGCTCGTCAGCGTGTCCAGGAACTGCTCCAGCACGCTCGGCACGAACTGCAGGTGGACGACCTCGTGAGCGACCGCCGCCTCGATGATCGCGCGCGGGTCGCGGTGGTCACCCGGGCCGATCATCGCGACGCGACCGCCCACCGCCAGCGGCCAGAACACCTCCACGGCCGAGTCGTCGAACGTCAGCGTCGTCTTGTGCAGGACGGCCTCGCCCGGCCCCAGGCCGTGGCCGCGCTGCATCCACGCCATCCTGGCCGCCCACCCCTCGTGCGTGCAGGCCACGCCCTTCGGCTCGCCCGTCGTGCCCGAGGTGTAGTAGACCGCGCACAGGTTGCCGGGGTGGACACCGGCCTCGGGGGGCAGGTCGGTGGGTTCGGCGTCCAGCGGGGCGGGCGGCGGCCCGAACGCGCCGAGGCGGGGCTCGGCGAAGACGGCGACCGCCCGCGAGCGGTCGAGGATCTGCTCCAGGCGGGCACGCGGCGCCTCCACGTCGACGGGCACGTACGCGCCGCCCGCCTTCAGCACCGCGAGCAGGGCGACGGCCAGGCCGGGCGAGCGGTCCAGCAGCACCGCCACCCGCGTGTCGGGGCCCACGCCCAGCTCGCGCAGCGCGTGGGCGACGCCGTTCGCGCGCCGGTCCAGGTCCGCGTAGGTCAGCTTCCCGCCCGCTCCCTCGACGGCCACCGCCTCCGGGGTGCGGGCCGCCTGCTCCTCCACCGGGCGGTGCAGGAGTCCCGGCGTCCGTGTCGTGTGTGTCACAGCTCGACCATCCACCTCTCCGCTACCGGATCGCTTCCGTCTCAACATCCGCCGCCGGATAGTCGCCGGTGAAGCACGCCGTGCACAGGTCCATCGACCCACGCGCGCCGGCCACCAGCGCCTCGGCGGACAGGTACGCCAGCGAGTCCGCGCCCACCAGCCGCCCCATCTCCTCCGAGGTACGGCCCCGCGCCGCCAGCTCGTCGCCGCCCTTGATGTCCACGCCGAAGAAGCACAGCCATCTGACCGCCGGCGAGGCCACCCTGACGTGCACCTCCGTCGCGCCCGCCGCCCGCAGCAGCGCGACCACCTGGATGGCCGAGGTGGCGCGGACGATCGAGTCGTCGACCACGACCACCCGGTGCCCGGCGACGACCTGCTCGACCGGGCGCAGCTTGAGCCGTACCCCGCCCTGCCGGTCCTGCTGCGAGGGCTGGATGAAGGTGCGGCTGACGTAGATGTTGCGTACCAGCCCCTCCGCGTACCGCAGCCCGCTCTCCTCGGAGTAGCCGAGCGCCGCGACGCGCGCGGTGTCGGGGACCGGGATCACCAGGTCCGCGTCCGCGGGCGCCTCGCGGGCGAGCGCGGCGCCGAGGTCGCGCCTGACCTCGTACACCGATCGTTTGTCGAGCACCGAGTCCGCGCGGGCGAAGTACACGTGCTCGAACGCACACAGCGCCGACCTGCCGCCGCCGAAGCGCTGCGAGCGGGTCCCGCGGGCGTCGAACTCGGCGATCTCCCCCGGCTCCACGTCACGCAGGAACTCGGCGCCCAGGGCGTCCAGCGCGGCGGTCTCCGAGGCGACCACCCAGCCGCCGCCGTCGAGCACGCCCACGCTCAGCGGGCGGAACCCGTGCGGGTCCCTGGCCGCGTACAGGGTGCCGTCCGCCATGGCCACCAGCGAGTACGCCCCCCGCACCCCGGGCAGCACCTCGGCCATCACGTCACCGAGCGAGCCCGGGGCCCCGGCGAGCAGTCCGGCCAGCCGCCGCGAGTCAGACCCTGCGGAGCCGGGCATCCCCGTCAGGTTGCCGTTGTGCGCGATCGCGAAGGGCGGGCGGCCCGGCCCCTGCTCGCGGATGGGCTGGGCGTTGGCGAGCGAGGAGGCTCCGGAGGTCGAGTACCGCACGTGGCCGATGCCCAGGCTGCCCGTCAGGCCGTGCACCCGGGGGCCGAGCGCGTCGGCGACCAGTCCCATGCCCAGCCGGGTCTCGATGTCCCGGCCGCGGGAGACCGCCACTCCCGCCGACTCCTGCCCCCGGTGCTGCAGTGTGAAGAGCCCGTCGGTCAGCAGCGGCGCGGCCGGCCATCCCGGCGCCAGGACGCCGATGACGCCGCACTCCTCGCCCGCGTCGCCGTTGATCATCGGCTCTGCCCCCATCGCCGTACGGTCGCCAGCAGCACCTGGGCGCCGGCGATCAGGTCCGCGTCCGCGGTGGACTCCTCCGGCACGTGGCTGACGCCGTTCCTGCTGGGCACGAAGATCATCCCGATGGGCGCCACGGCGGCGACGATCTGCGCGTCGTGCCCCGCGCCGCTGAAGATCGGGCGGTGCGAGCAGGACAGGGCGTCCGCGCCCGCGGCGATCAGCGAGCGCAGCTCCGGGTCGGTCGGCACCGGCTCGATGCGATCGCTCACCCTGGACGCGATCCGCACGCCCGGCGCCTCGATCTCGGCCAGGCGGCGCAGCAGCTCCTCCTCGGCCTTCCGCAGCCGGTCGCGGTCGCCGTCGCGCAGCTCGGCGGTCATCCTGACCAGGCCGGGGACGACGTTGGTGACGCCCGGCTCGACGGCGAGCCTGCCCACGGTGGCCACGGCGCACCTGTCGTCGTCGCCCGCGAGCCGCTCGACGGCCAGCACGGCGCGGGCGGCGGCGGCCAGCGCGTCGGCGCGGGCCGCCATCGGGGTGGTTCCGGCGTGCCCGGCCCGGCCGTGGACCTCGATGTCCAGGATGGTCCTGCCGACGATCCCGTCGACCACGCCGATCGTGGTCCCGGTGGCTTCCAGGATCGGCCCCTGTTCAATGTGGAGCTCCAGGTAGGCGGCGATCGTGCCGGGCCGCCAGCGGGCCGACTCCAGCGCGTCGGGGTCGCCGCCGGTCTCCCGCAGGGCCTCGCCCAGGGTCACGCCCCGCTCGTCGGACACCTCGCCGGGGCCGCGGTCGAGCCGTCCTGTCAGCGCGAGCGATCCCCAGAACGGGCACGGGAAACGCGCGCCCTCCTCGTTGGCGAACGCGACCAGGACGGGTTCCGCGGCCGTCGGCGGCCCGTGGGCGGCGAGCTGCTGGAGCACCTCCAGCCCCGCGAGGACGCCGTACGCCCCGTCGAGCGGGCCGCCGCGCCGGACGGTGTCCAGGTGCGAGCCCATCATGAGCACCGGCCGTCCGCCCGGTCGCGGGCCTCGCACGATCAGGTTCCCCGCCGCGTCGACCCGCGGTGACAGACCCGCCGCCGCGGCCTCCCGCGCGACGTACTCGCGGCCGAGCCGGTCCTCGGGGGTGAAACCCGGGCGCGTCACGCCGCCCCGGTCGTCCGCGCCGATCTCGGCCAGCCGTCTGAGGCGGCCGAGCAGGCGCGCCCCGTCGATGGTCAGCCCCGGATTCGCTTCGGTGGTCAGTGGCACACGCTCAGTCTGCGATCGCCTCTATCCGGCACCTATCGGGCGGCTATTCCCCGCCGGAACGCGCGAAAAGCCTGGTAATAGCGGCGATCCGGATGCTGGGCGGAACTGCGGCGCGACTGGGAGGCGTCAGGTGGAGACCGCGAGCACGCTCACGGGCAGGATCGGGGACTCACCCAACCGCCTCGTGCGGCAGGAGATCCTGGAACCGCAGTTCCGCATGGAGGCCGAGCAGCTCCTGCCCTGGTACGTCCTGGCGGAGAAGGTCCTGGTTCTGGAGTACCTGCGGATGGGGCTCATCGACCGCCACCAGGCCGAACGGCTCGGCGGCGCGCTGAGCGGGGTGGACGCGGCCGGGCTCGACCCCGGCGCGGCCATGACCGACATGGCCTTCGCGATCGAGCGCCGGGTGCCGGCCCTGCTGGGCGAGGAGCCCCCGCCCGCCTGGCACGTCGATCGGAGCAGGAACGACCTACAGGCGTGCGCCCAGCTCCTGCGCTGCAAGGAACGGCTGCTGGAGACCGCCGACCTGATCGCCGCGTGCGCCAGGGCGGGGCAGGCGCTCGCCTCCCGGCACCTGACCGACCTCATGCCGGGCTACACCCACCTCCAACCGGCGCAGGTCACCACGCCCGCGCACTACCTCACCGCGCTCACCACCCACCTGCTGCGCACGCTGCGGCGGCTGCGCGGCGTCTACGCGGACCTGGACCTGTCGCCGCTCGGGGCGGGCGCGATGACCGGTCTGGAGCTCGACTGGGACCGTGAGCGCATGGCGGGGCTCCTCGGGTTCTCCGGCGCGCAGCCGCACACCCTGGTCGCCGTGGCCTCCAGGAGCTGGGTGCTGGAGGTGGCCGCCGAGCTGTCCACCTGCGGGGTGACGCTGGGCAGGTTCGTGACCGACCTGATGACCTGGAGCGGCGGCGGCCACGGCTTCGTCGACCTGCCGGACGAGCTGGCCGGCATCTCGTCCGCCATGCCGCAGAAGCGGAACTTCCCCGTCCTGGAACGCATCCGGGGGCGCGCGGCCCACCTGACCAGCCACTACCTGGACGCCGTGCTCTGCCAGCGCGCCACGCCGTACGGCAACAGCGTCGAGGTGGCCAAGGAGGGCGGCGTGGCGCTCGCGGCCCTCCTGGACGACGCCCGGTCGGTCTTCCGCCTGCTCGCGCTGGTGCTGGAGCACCTGAGGTTCGACCCAGGCAGGATGCGGGCCCTGTGCGAGCGGGAGTATCTGGGCGGCTTCACCCTGGCCAACCTCCTCACGCTGCGGGCGGGGGTCCCCGCGCGCACGGCCCAGGTGATCGCGGGGCGGTACATCACCGCCGCCGTGGACCGCGGGCTCCCCCCATCCGCCCACGACCCGGACCTGCTCAACGACCTGCTCACCGGCCTGCCCACCGGCGGGGCCGCCGAGCACGGGATCGGCGCGCGGGCCGCGGGCGAGCTCCTGCGCGACTCCGCCGACCTGGAGCGCCTGGTACGGCGCGGGCCGGGCTCGCCACAGCCGGAGGCGGTCGCGGAGCTGGCCGACGGGCTCTCCCGCGAGCTGGCCGGGCTGGAGCGCGACTGGGAACGGCTGCGCGCCGTGCACCGCGCCGCGCCCGCCCGCGTGGACCGCCTGCTCCTGGGCCGGGAGGGCCCGCCGATAGGCGGCTGATAGCAGGCGGCCGTCCCTGCGGCGGCCGCGTGGATAGGTCCGCGATAGCCCCGAGGAGTTGCGTGGCCGATGGCGACTCCAGCGAAAGGTGGTTGGCCATGGTGGCATCGACGCCCGGCGGCCGGGTCATGTCCAACGTCCTCGTCCGGTATCACGCGCTGCTGCGGGAGGCCGTAGAGATCGTGCGCGCCGAGCGGGCCGCCGGGCCACCGCCGGTGGCCTTCGACCTGCCGGAGCCGGACGAGCGGCTCGCGGCCTTCTACGGCGTCTCCGACATGTCGCTCACCCCGCTGGAGGAGCGCGCCGGCCGCCGGCTGTTCATGCTGAACCTGATGCACAACCCGCGCACCAGGACCACCAAGACCCCCGCCTCGCTGCTCATGGTCGCACGGGCCGCCGCGCACGTGCGCAGGACCGGGGAGCGACTGCTGATCGTCACCCCGACCTCCGGCAACAAGGGCACCGCGCTGCGCGACGCGGTCGCGCGCGCCTACGAGCACGGCCTGGCCACGCCGGACGAGCTGCGCGTGGTGATCGTCGTGCCCGAGCAGTCCAGGGACAAGCTCCGCGCCTGCCCGCTCTCCGCCGACTCCGCGCTGCACGCGGCCAACCCGATCGCCCTGGCCCGCGTCGACTCCCCCGGCGACGTCAAGCCGCTGAGCCGGGGGGCCGTGGAGACCTACGGCGCGTCCATCCTGGCGAACACGGGGTTCCGGCTGTGGTACACGCTCGACCTCGACAACTACCGGGTGGCCGACGCGGCACGGGCCTTCGCGGAGGCGGAGCTGATGCCCATCACCGCGGGCAGCCGTCCCCGGGTGCACGCCCACGCCGTCTCCAGCGCGTACGGCCTGCTCGGCTACCACCTCGGCCACCGCGTGCTCACCGAGCGGCGGCACCCGCTGCCGGTGCCCGCCTGGCACCCGGGATTCTTCCTGGTCCAGCAGTTGTCCACGCCGGACATGGTGCTGAGCCTCACCAAGGGCGGCACCTCGCGCTCGCTCCTGCCCCGCTACCGCGCCGAGGCGGACCTGTGGCGGCAGTCGGCCGACCCCGCCTTCCCCGAGGTGACCGCGGACCCGGCCGAGGAGATCGACCCCACGTTCTACACCAGCGCGCCTCCCACCTCCCCGCAGATCAACGGGCTCATCGGCCGGTGGGGCGGCGGTGGCGTGGTGGTCTCCAGGCACGAGTGCCTGCGGCACTACGACGACGTACGCGTCCTCGTCGGCCGCGCGGGCGTGAGCCTGCCCGAGGACCCCTCGGTCATCCGCGAGTGGTCGCTGGTCAAGGCGTTCACCGGCGCGCTGGTCGGCATGGAGCGCGGGCTGCTCGACCCGGGCGTGGACGTCGTCGTGCACGCCTCGGGGTTCTACAGCGACCAGGTGCTGCCCCCGCTGGGCGTGCAGGACTCCACGCCGGTCGGCGGCGAGGCCGAGCTGGTCAAGCTGCTGATGGCCACCGCCGCCGCGTGACACGCGTTCACGAGAAGAGAGGGCCCATGTTGCGGAGCATGCTCAAGTCGAAGATCCACCGATGCACGGTCACCAGGGCCGACCTGCACTACGTCGGCTCGCTCACCGTGGACGAGGACCTGATGGAGCAGGCGGACCTGCTGGCGGGCGAGCACGTGCACGTGGTCGACGTGACCAACGGCGCCCGCCTGGAGACGTACGTGATCCCCGGCGAGCGGGGCAGCCAGGTCATCGGGGTGAACGGGGCCGCCGCCCACCTGGTCCACGTCGGAGACCTGGTGATCATCATCTCCTACGCCGGGGTGAGCGACGCCGAGGCACGCGCGCTGCGCCCTCGGGTGATCTTCGTCGACGCGGGCAACCGCGTGGTGGGCGCCGGCGGCGATCCGGCGTCCGCCCCGGACGGCAGCGGGCTCGTCAGCGGCGATCACCCGATGGATCACGCCACGGATCACGCCATGGCGCTCGCGGAGCCGAGATGACGCTCGGCCCCTGGTGGGCCTCGTGCGGGTACGCCTGGCGCACCGGCTCCGGGCCGCTGGTCAACCGGCTGCACCGGCTGGTGGACGCCGCCGGGAGCGTGCGGCCGCTGCTCACCCGGTCCCGCGACGCGCGCGGCGGGCTGCCGCTGGCCTACGCCGGGCACGGTGACGGGCTGAGGTACCTGCTGCCGTTCCTGGAGGAGCGCCGCGAGGGGGCGACCGTCGCCCGCCACCGCGGCCGGGTCACCTGGCGGGACCTCGCGAGCGGCCGGGCCGCGCCGGACGCCGGCCTGATCGCGGTGGGCTGCTCGGCCGGGCGTGCCGCCGCCCTGCCCGCCGCCGGGTCGCTGGTCCTGCCCTTCCGGCTGAGCCTGGTGGTGCCGGTGGACGAGGGCGTCGAAGCGGTCAGGAGGCGGGTGTCGCGCAAGGACCGCCAGCAGTACGCCAGGGAGCGCGAGCGCAGGGCGTGGACGGTGGAGCAGGGCACCGCGGACGCCGACTTCGCCTTCTTCTACCGGCGCATGCACCGGCCCACGATGCGGCGCAGGCACGGGGAGTCCGCGCGCTCGGAGTCGCCCGCGGTCGCCTACCACTGCCTCTTCCGCCACGGGGCGCTGCTGTTCCTGCGCGAAGGGGGCGAGCGGGTGGCGGGCATGCTGTGCCGGTACGAGCCCGCCGCCCGCACGCTGGTCATCCGGCTGGCGGGCGTGCTCGACGGCGCGGAGAGCCACTACCGCTCCAGCGCCTATCTCGGCATGTACGTCGGCGTGCTGGAGTGGGCGGCCCGGCAGGGCCTGCGCGCGGTGAACCTGTCCGGCTGCGAGCCGTTCCTCAGCAAGGGGATCTTCCAGTACAAGAGGAAGCTGCATCCCGAGGTGAGCCTGCCGGGCGACCACTTCGGCGGCAAGCGGGTGTGGCTGCGGATCCAGCGCGACAGCGGGCCGCTGCGTGACTTCCTCGTCGCCAACCCGGCCGTCACCATCGACGCGGCGGGGCGGCTGCACGCGACCTACTTCCACGACGCCGCCCGCCCCGCGCGTACCGACCTGCAGTGGCGCACGCCGGGCATCGCGGACCGCCGGCTGATCGACCTGGACGACTTCATGGCCGCGGCGCCCACGACCCCGCACGCGATGGCGTGACCATGGCGATGCGCGTGGGAGTGATCATCCTGCCGGCCCAGCGGTGGGAGGAGTCGGCGGCCACCTGGCGGCTCGTGGACGAGATGGGGTTCGCGCACGCCTGGACCTACGACCACGTGACCTGGCGCGACCTGCGCGACAAGCCGTGGTTCGCGGCGGTGCCCACGCTGGCCGCCGCCGCGGCCGTCACCAGCCGGCTGCGGCTCGGCACACTGGTGTGCACGCCGAACTTCCGCCATCCGGTGGTGCTGGCCAAGGAGGCCATGACGCTGGACGACATCTCGGGCGGGCGGTTCGTCCTCGGGCTCGGCGCCGGGGTGGCCGGGGCCGACGCCGAGGTCCTGCAGCGCGGGGCGTGCCCGCCCGCCGAACGGGCCGCGCGGTTCGCCGAGTTCGCCGAGCTGGTGGACCGGCTGCTGCGCGGGCGGACCACCGACCACCAGGGCCGCCACTACCACGCAAGTGGCATCGTCATGGAGCCGGGCTGCCGGCGCGCGCCCCGGCTGCCGCTGGCCATCGCGGCCACCGGCCCACGGGGCATCCGGCTGGCCGCGCGGCTGGCCGACGTGTGGGTCACCAACGGCCGCGCCCGGCCAGGACAGCCGCCCGCGGTCACGCCGGGCGACGCCGAGCGGCAGGTCGCCCAGCTCCTGGCGGCCTGCGCCGACGTCGGGCGCGATCCTGGCACGCTGGCCAGGATGGTCGTGGTGGCCAACCGCGACAGCTCGCCGCTCGCCTCGGCCGGAGCCTTCGCCGAGGCGCTCCACCGGTACGCCGAGGCGGGCATGACCGACCTCGTGGTGCCCTTCCCCAGGCCGGAGCCGCCGTTCGCGGGCAGCCTGGCGGTGCTGGAACGCGTCGCGGAAGACATCCTGCCCCGCCTGCCGGGCGCGGCGACCTGACCGAGGAGGGGAAGACGGCATGTGCGGCATCGTCGGCTGGGTGGACTTCAGCCGGGACCTCAGGCTCGAATCCGGCACCATCGCGGCCATGACCGGCACCATGCGGGCGCGCGGCCCCGACGGCGAGGGCGTCTGGTCCTGCGCGCACGCCGCCGTGGGCCACCGCAGGCTGGCCGTGATCGACCCGGCCGGCGGCAGCCAGCCGATGACCGCGGCGTACGGCGAGCACGGCGAGCCCGTCGTGCTCACCTACAACGGGGAGCTGTACAACTACCGGGAGCTGCGCGCCGAGCTGATGCTGCGCGGCCACCGCTTCCGCACGGCGTCCGACACCGAGGTCCTGCTGACCGCCTACCTGGAGTGGGGCGCGGACTTCGCCCGCCGCCTGGTCGGGATCTACGCGGCCGCCCTGTGGGACGCCCGGCGCGAGGAGCTGGTGCTGGTGCGCGACCGGCTCGGGGTCAAGCCGCTGTACTTCCACTCCTATCCGCACGGCGTCCTGTTCGCGTCCGAGCCCAAGGGCATCCTCGCCAACCCGCTGTTCCGTCCGCGGGTACGCGAGGAGTCGCTGCCCATCCTGCTCAACCCCCGGCTGACCATGCCGGGCGAGACCCCCCTCGACGGCCTGGAGCAGGTACGGCCGGGCCACGTGGTCGTGGTCGACCGCGCGGGCACGCACCAGGCGCCCTACTGGCGGCTGGTGAGCCGCGAGCACACCGACGACCTGCCCGCGACCGTGGCGGCCGTCCGCGGGCTCCTCGACGACATCGTCGCCCACGAACTGCGCGCCGACGTCCCGCTGTGCACGCTGCTGTCGGGCGGCCTCGACTCCAGCGCCGTCACCGCGCTCGCCCAGCGCCACACCGTGCCAGGCCCGGTGCGCTCGTTCTCGGTCGACTTCGTCGGCGCGGAGGACGACTTCCGCCCCACCGCACTCAGACCGGAGCGCGACGCGCCCTACGCCCGGCTCGCCGCGGACCACCTGGGCACCGACCACACCGAGGTCGTCCTGGACCCGCGCGGCTTCGCCGGCGTCCACGACGTGACGCTGCGCGCCCGCGACCTGCCCACGCTGGGCCAGTTCGACGAGTCGATGTACCTGCTGTTCGAGGCCGTACGGCGGCACTCCACGGTGGCGCTGTCCGGCGAGGCGGCCGACGAGGTGTTCGGCGGCTACCCCTGGTTCTTCGACCCGGCCGTGGTGTGGCGCGACACCTTCCCCTGGCTGGGCGACGCGCCCCGGCTGGCCGACTGTCTCGCCCCCGACCTGCGGGCCAGGCTGCGGCCCGAGCAGGTCGAACGCGACCGCTACGCGACCCTGCTGGCTTGCGTCCCCCACCTCGACGGCGAGGGCGGGCTGGAGGCCAGGATGCGCGAGGTGCTCTACCTCAGCATGCAGGGGCCGCTGGCCTACCTGCTCGACCGCGTCGACCGGATGAGCATGGCCACGGGGCTGGAGGTCCGCGTCCCCTTCTGCGACCACCGCCTGGTGGAGTACGTCTGGAACGTCCCGTGGGCCATGAAGACCGCCGACGGCAGGGAGAAGAGCCTGCTGCGCGCCGCGATGAGGGACGTGCTGCCCGCCAAGGTCCTCGACCGTCCCAAGAGCGGCTACCCCGCCAGCCACGCCCCCGGGTACGGCCAGTCCGTACGGGCCCGGATCCGCCGGCTGCTCGCCGACCGGGACTCGCCGTTGCGCGAGGCGCTCGACCAGGACCGGGTGTGGGCGCTGGCCCGCAGCGACCGGGACACCATGACGTTCGCCGACACGGCGCACATGCTGCTGCCGCTGGTGGAGACCGACGCGTGGATGCGGGCCTACGGTGTCGAGCTGGCAGGCTGAGCGGGCGCGGGTGCGGGAGCTGGCCACGCGGTTCTGGGCGTGGCGCGCGGTGCACCAGCCGCGTACGCGTGACGACATCCCGCGCATCGAACGCCCCGGCGGGTGGCTCCCGGACTGGACGGCCGACGCCGTGCGGCGCATGCGGAGCGAGCTGGCGGTCATGGAGTCCCACCTGGCCGGGCTCACGGCCGAACTCACGGCACGGCTCTCGGCAGGGCCCGCGGCAGGGCCCTCGACGGGGCTCTCGGCGGGGCCCGCGGCCAGGGCCGTGCAGGTCGACCTGCGGCTGCTCGGCAGCGCGCTCGCGCGGGCGCGCTGGGAGCTGGACCTGCTGCGGCTGTGGCGGCGCCACCCCGGGTTCTACGTCGACCAGTCCCTGGGGCCGCTCTTCGACCTGCTGCTGGTCCCCGCCGACTTCGATCGCCCGCGCTGCGCCGCCCTGCTGCGTTTCCTGGAGGCCGTGCCCGCCACGCTCGCCACCGGCCTGGACAACGTCGGGGCGCACGCGGTGCCGGCGTTCACCAGGCTCGCGGTGGACGAGCTGGCCGACATCGGGGACCGGGTGCGGGCGGTGGCCGGGGAGCTGGCCGGAGCGCTTCCCGGCACGCTGACCGGCCGGTTGCGCGGGGCGGCGGGCACGGCGGGGCGCGCTCTCGAGGACTACCGGCGGGCGCTGTCGCGGTTGCCGTCCGGCGACCGGCCGGCCACGGTGGGCGGCCAGGCGTTCGGGTTCTTCCTCTCGCGGGTGGCGCTGCTGCCGTACACGCCCGAGGAGATGATCGCGCTCGGGCGGCGCGAGTACGAGCGCGCCTGCGCCCGCGAGGCGGCCGAGGAGACGCGCTGCCGCGCCGCGCCCGTGCTGCCGCGGAGCGCGCGGGAGCAGGTGCGCGCCCAGCACGAGGCGGAGCTGCGCGTACGCCGCTTCTACGAGGAGCACGACCTGCTGACCCAGCCCGCCTGGCTGCCGCACTACCGGACGGCTCCCCTGCCGGGCTACCTGGCGCCGCTGGCCTGGCTCGGCATCAACGACGATCTCACCTCGCCGTCGCGGCAGGCGGAGCACGCCACCAGCTACGTCCCCGAGCCCGCGCCGGACCTGCCGTTCTTCCACTACGCCAACGCGGTCGACCCGCTGCTCGGCATCATCCACGAGGGCGCGCACCACCAGCAGCTCGCGCTGTCGTGGGCCAGGGCCGACCCGGTGCGCCGCCACTACTACGACTCGGCGCCCAACGAGGGCATCGCCTTCTACAACGAGGAGCTGATGCTCAACCACGGCCTGCTCGACGGCAGTCCGCACGCGCGCAGGATCGCCTGCACGTTCATGCGCCTTCGCGCTCTGCGCGTCGAGGTGGACGTCGGGCTGGCGGTCGGCGGGCTCGGGCTCGACGAGGCCGCCGACCGGCTGGCCCGCGGAGCCTCCGTGGACGCCGCCACGGCCGCGCAGGAGGCCGCCTCCTTCGCCGCCGCCCCGGGGCAGGGCCTGTCGTACCAGATCGGCAAGGCGCAGATCGAGCGCCTGATAGCCGACGCGCGCCCGGCCGAGGGCTTCCGGCTGCGCGACCTGCACGACTACCTGTGGCGCAACGGCAACGTGCCGATCGCGCTGCTGCGGTGGGAGTACCTGGGCCTGCGCGACGAGCTGGACCGCGCTACCGCGGCAGCTCGCTGACCCGCCGATCCGGTCGCGCGCACCCGGCGCGCAGCACCGCCTCGTACTGCGCGGCCAGCCCTTCCGCGGTGGCCCGGTCGAACAGCGCCGTGGCGAACTCCAGCTCGACCTCGTACGCCCCGTCGAGCCGCTCCTCCACCTCCAGCGACAGGTCCACGCTGGTACCGCGCGGCTCGACCGGCACGGCGGCGGCCGTCAGCCCCGCCAGGACCGGCGCCGACTCGGCGGTCATGGTGAACAGGGTGTCGAAGATCGGATGCCGGGACGGGTCGCGTGGCGGCGACAACCGCTCGACGACGCGGTCGAACGGCACGCGCTGGTGCTCGTACGCGGCCATCGACCGGTCGCGTACCTGGGCCACGAGGTCGCCGAACGTCAGCTCGGGCGGCACCGTGACGCGCAGCACCAGGGTGTTGACGAAGCACCCGATGAGCCCTTCGGTCTCCGGCAGGTCGCGCCCCGCGGTGGGCGTGCCGACGGCGACGTCCCGCTGACGGCTCCTGGCGGCGAGCACCGCCGCATAGGCCGCGAACAGCACCATGAAGGGCGTCGCCGACCGCTCCTCGGCCAGTGCCCGCACCTGCCCGGCCAGCTCGTACGGGAGCAGGCGGCGGACCAGACCGGCCCCGGTGTCCCACACGGCGGGGCGCGGGCGGTCGGACGGCAGGTCCAGCGGGCGGAGCCCGGCCAGCGCGGACTCCCAGTAGGCCAGGGCGGGCTCCCACGAGCCGTCGGCCGACGAGCCGGTCTCCCACGTGGCGTAGTCCGCGTACTGGATCGGCGGCGGTTTCAGGGGTGACGGGGTGCCCGTCGCGTGGGCCGCGTACAGGTGCTCCAGCTCGCGGTCGAACAGGCGCAGCGACCATCCGTCGGAGGCGATGTGGTGCACCACGGACACCAGGAGGTGATCGTCGGCGGCCAGGCGGATCAGCCGGGCGGCGAAGACCGGGCCCGCCGCCAGGTCGAAGGGGGCGAAGCAGGTCTCCTCGACCAGTTCGGCCGCGCGGCGCTCGCGCTCGGCGGCGGTCAGCCGGGAAAGGTCGGTCACCGGCAGGTCGAACGGCACCGGCGGGTCGACGACCTGCACCGGGCCGTCCGGGAGGTCGGCGTACCTGGTGCGCAGCGTCTCGTGCCGGGCCACGACGTCCGACAGCGCCGCCGCCAGCGCGTCGGCCGCCAGCGGGCCGCGCAGCCGGACCACCTGGGGAAGGTGGTAGTCGAGGCGGCCGGGCCTGAGCTGGTCCAGGAACCACAACCGGCCCTGGGCCGCCGAGAGCGGGGCGGGGCCGGGGCTCGTTCGCGGCCGCAGTGACGGCACGGTGGCCGCCGCGTCTGTCTCCCCCTCGTCCGGGCGCAGCCGGGAGACCGCCGCCGCCTGCCCGGCCACCGTGGGGGCCGCCATCACGTCGCGGATGGTGACCTCCACGCCGAACGCCGCCCGCAGCCGCGCGGCGATCTTCGTGGCCAGCAGCGAATGCCCGCCGAGCGTGAACAGGTCGTCGTCCGCGCCCACCTGACCGACGCCGAGCACGTCCGACCAGATGGCCGCGATCACCCGCTCGGCGGCGCTGCCCGGCGGGCGGCCGGGCGGCCTCGTGCCCGCCTGCCCGGCGCCGGACGGGGCGGGCAGCGCCGCCCGGTTGAGCTTGCCCGTCGCGGTCGTCGGCAGCTCGTCCACGCGCACGTACCAGGACGGCACGAGGTACGCGGGAAGCTCCTGCCGCACGGCCGCGCTCAGCCGTACGGGGTCCAGGGGAGCCTGGCCGGTGGTGACGACGTAGGCGACGAGCCGCCGGTCGCCCGGTCCGATCTCGCGCAGGGCGACGGCCGCGGCCCGGACGCCCGGCAGGCACACCAGCACCGCCTCGATCTCCGCGGGCTCCACCCGGACGCCGCGGAGCTTGATCTGGTCGTCGGCGCGGCCGAGGTAGACCACCTGGCCGTCGGCGCGCATCCGGCCCACGTCCCCCGTCCGGTAGAGGCGGGTGCCCGGCTCGGTGGCGAAGGGGTCGGGCAGGAACCTCTCCGCCGTCATGGCGGCGCGGCCGACGTATCCGCGGGCCAGCCCGACGCCGCCGACGCAGATCTCCCCCGGGGCGCCCTCCGGCACCGGGTTCAGCTCCTCGTCCAGCAGGTAGACGCGTTTGTTGGCGACGGGCCGCCCGATCGGCGGTCGCGCCTCCGGGTCGGCCGGGCAGGGATGGGCCATCGCGCAGTGCGTCTCGGACGGGCCGTACTGGTTGTGCAGCGCGAGATCGGACGCCGACAACAGCCGGCGTACGGCGGGAGTGAGCGAGAACAGCTCACCGCACACCGTCACCTCGGCCAGCGCCGCAGGAACCCGCCCCTCCTCCTGCCACCGGCGCGCGAGATGGTCGAGCAGGGTGGGGGTCGTGATGACCTGCCGCACCCCCGCCTCGTCGACCCATCCAGCCAGCCGCTCGGGGTCGCCGTGGAAGCCTGGGGGCGGCAGGGCCACCTCGCCGCCCGTGGCCAGGGTGATGAAGATCTCCTGGAAGCTGACGTCGAAGCCGAGAGAGGCGAGCTGCGCGGTGCGTACGCCGTGGAGCTGCGCGCCCGCCTGCCAGGCGATCAGGTTGACCAGGGCGTCGTGCGGGAGCGCGACGCTCTTGGGCGTCCCGGTGGAGCCCGAGGTGGTCAGCACGTACGCCAGGTTCGCCGGGCACGCCACCGGCGGCGGATCGTCCTCGGGGCCTTCGCCGTCCACGTCCAGGACCGGCGTCCCGAGGCCGGGCGGGACCGACGGACGGGACGCCTCGTCGGTCACCACGGCGCGGACGCCGTTGCCGGTCACGATCCTGGCCAGCCGCTCGGCGGGATGCGCCGGGTCGAGCGGCACGTACGCGGCGCCGGACTTCAGCACGCCCAGCAGGGCGACCACCGCGGCAGGACCGTTGGGCAGCAGCACGCCCACGAGGTCGTCAGGCCCGGCGCCGAGCGCGCGCAACCGGTGCGCGACCCTGTTGGCCGCCCGGTTGAGCTGCGCGTAGGTCCAGGACACCCCGTCGCCGGTCACGGCGGGACGGTCCGGGATCCTGCGCGCGTTCTCCTCGACCAGCTCGTGGACGCAGGCGTCCGTCCGGTACGGCGCGGCCGTGCGGTTCCAGCGCGCGGAGCGCAGCTCCTCGGCCCGCGTGCGCGTGGACAGCGCGGAGACGCGGTCGGAGTGCCGGGCGGCCGCCAGCGAGCCCAGCAGGCTCAGGTACTGGCCGAGCAGGCGCTCGGCGGTCACCGCGTCGAACAGCTCGGTCGAATACTCCAGCTCGACCGAGCATCGGGGCTCTCTGAGCGTGAGGACCAGGTCGAAGCGGCTGCGGCCCGACTCCACGCCGATCTCCTCGACGTCCGCCCCGCCGAGACTCAGCGTGCCGGTCTCGGCGCCTTCGAGGTTGAGCATGACCTGGAAGAGCGGGTGCCTGCCGTACCGGCGGGGCGGGCGCAGCTCCTCCACCAGCCGGTCGAACCCCACGTCCTGGTGCGCCTGCGCCTGGACGGCCACGTCGTGCGCGTGCGCGAGCAGGTCGCGGACGGTCGGCGTCCCGGACAGGTCGAGGCGCAGCACCAGCGTGTTGACGAAGAACCCGATCAGCTCCTCCAACTCGCGGCGGTTCCGCCCGGCCGCGGGAGCCCCGATCACCACGTCGTGCGTCCCCGCATGCCTGCCGAGCAGGACGGCGAACGCCCCGAGCACCGCCGCGAACAGCGTGACCCGGTGGCGGGCGCACAGCGCCCGCAGTCCCTCCATGACCTCGGCGGGAATCGCGGCGGACACGTGGGCGCCCGCTCCGGTGGGACGCTCCGGCCTCGTACGGTCGGCGACCGGCGTGACCTCTTCCGGAGCGGCGGCGAGCCGCTCGCGCCAGTACGCGAGGTGGGCCCGCCCGTCGGCGTCGCGCTCCCAGAGGGCGTAGTCGGCGAACTGGAGCGGGAGCGCGGGAAGGCGTTCGTCCGGGCGGTCGTATGCGGCGGCCAGGTCACGCAGGAACACGCCCTGCGACCAGCCGTCGAAGATCAGGTGGTGCCACTGGAACAGCACCAGGTGGTCGTCCGGGGCCACCGCCGCGAGCACGACCCGCATGAGGGGCCCCGCACGCAGGTCGAAGGGCCTGGACGCGGCCTCGGCCAGCACCTTCACGGCGAGCCCTGGCGACCCCCCGGCATCGTGGACGACCGGCGCGACCTCCTGCCGGTCCAGCACGCGCTGCGTGGGCTCACCGTCCACCACACCGTCCACCACGCCGCCCACCGCCCGGTCCACCGCGCCGTCCACCGCACCGTCCATCGGGGGGAAGACCGTGCGCAGCGCCTCGTGCCGGTCCACGACGGCCTGTACGGCGGCCCGCAGCCTGCCGACGTCCAGCGGCCCGCGCACCCGGTACGCGGCGAGCGTGCTGTCGAGCCCGCCCGCGCCGCTCTCCTGCGCCACGAACCACAGGCGCCGCTGACCAGCCGACAACGGCAGCCGGTCCACGACGCCGCGTCGCGGAATCCGGGAGTCACCGGGCCGGGGGACGTCGCCCGACTCCAGCGCCCGTGCCTGACCGGCGGGGGTGGGGTGATCCAGCACCATGGAGATCAGCACCTCGGCGCCCACCGCGCCGCGCAGCCGCGAGGCCAGCCGGGTGGCGATGAGCGAATGGCCGCCGAGGTCGAAGAAGTCGTCGTCCATGCCGATCTCGCGCAGGCCGAAGACCTCCCGCCAGGTCCGCGCCACGGCGTGTTCGAGCGGGGTGCGCGGCGCGGTGAACGACGCGCGCGGCTGCTCGTCCCACCGTGGCTCCGGCAGGCGGGAGCGGTCCACCTTGCCGTTGAGCGTCAGCGGCAACGCGTCCACGGCGACGAACGCGGAGGGCACCATGTACGAGGGCAGCCTCTCCCGCAGGAAGTCGCGCAGCACCGACGCCCGCCGTTCCCCCGGCACCCGTTCCCCGGGCACGGGATCTCCGGGCACGGGATCTCCGGGCACGAGGTACGCCACGAGCCGCAAGTCACCGCTCGGGCCCTGTCGCGCCACGACGACGGCGCGGGCGACCGCGGGGTGGGCGGCCAGCGCGGCCTCCACGTCCCCGGCCTCGACGCGGAAGCCGCGGATCTTGATCTGGTGATCCGTCCGGCCCACGATCTCCACCCCGCCCCCGGCCACGCGGCGGGCGAGGTCCCCGGTCCGGTACAGGCGACCGCCCTCCCGCGCGCCGTACGGGTCGGGGAGGAAGCGCTCGGCGGTCAGCGCCGGGCGGCCGTGGTATCCGCGGGCCAGGCCGAGACCGCCGATGTACAGCTCGCCCGTGACGCCGTCGGCCACCGGCTCCAGGCGTTCGTCCAGGAGGTGGATCGAGGTGTGGGCCACCGGCGCCCAGTCGTCCGCGCCGAGGCGCGCGGCAGTGGACCAGATCGTGGTCTCGGTGGGCCCGTACAGGTCCCAGGCGGGCCCGCCGTGGCCGGTGAACCAGGCCGCGAGGTCGGGCGGGAGCCGCTCTCCCCCGCACAGGACGGTGAAGCCGTCCGGCGGGCGCCAGCCGATGTCCTGGAGCATCCGCCAGGTCGCCGGGGTGGCCTGCATGACCGAGGCGCGCTCGACGGCGATCAGTTCGGCCAGCCGTACCGGATCGGCCGCCTGGCCGGCGCGCGCGATGACCACGTGCGCGCCCTCCAGCAGGGGCAGGAAGAGTTCGAGCGCGGAGATGTCGAAGCACACCGTGGTCACGGCCACCAGGGTCGCGCCCTGCGGCAGCCCGGGGCGGCGGCGCATCGACAGCAGGAAGTTGGACAGGGCCAGGTGGGAGATCATCACACCTTTGGGCCTGCCGGTGGAGCCCGAGGTGTAGATCACGTACGCCAGGTCGCCGGGGCGCGGGGAGGTCGGCCCCACGGGCGGGAGGGGCGGCCCCGCGGGCGGGGAGGTCGGCCCTGCGGGCGGGTGGGCGACGGCCTCGCGGACCGGCACCACCCGCGTGCCCCGGCCGGGCAGCCAGTCCAGGCTCTCGCGGTCGGAGAGGATCAGCCGTACTCCCGCGTCCCCGGCCATGGCCGCCAGCCGCGCGCCTGGGAAGCCGGGGTCGAGCGGCACGTAGGCGGCGCCGCTCCGCAGCACGCCCAGGAGGCAGACCAGCAGGTCCACGCCCCGATCCAGGACCACCCCCACCAGGCTTCCCGGTCCTGCCCCGAGCCCGGCCAGGTGGGCCGCCACGCGGTCGGCGCGCTCCAGCAGCTCACCGTAGGACAGCCGGACGCCGTCCGAGGAGACGGCCACGGCCTGCGGCATGGCCCGCGCCCGCTCCGCGAACAGGTCGGGGAACGGCGTCATCGAGGCACGCCCCGGTAGGTCAGGATGGAGTGCGGGGAGATCAGCATGGGCAGGTGGAGGTCACCGCCCACGTCGCCGAGCCGGAACTCGACGACCGCCTTGGGGAACAACGGCACGTCGCCCTGGAGGGCGTAATAGTCGTCCAGGTTGAGTTCGAGCTGGTAGTTCCCGGCCGGGAGGTCGGGGCTGCGCGCGACGACGAGCCTCCCGTCGCCTCTGGTGCCGCCGCACGCGACGCGTTCCCAACCCCGCTCGGTCTCGCGGCTGAGCCGCACGCCGATCTCCGCCGCGGGGAAACCGTTCCGGGCGTCGACGACTTGAACGGAGAGTTCCATCGACCGTCTCCTTCAGCAGTGCGGGCCTTCGGTTGTCACGCGCCGCACGCGGCCGTCCGCGCGAGCCGCTCGGCCAGGTCGACCGCCTCGGCGGGGGTGGCGGCCAGGTGCAGCATGGCGGCGGAGCCTCTGCTGGTGAACCCGGCCTCGTGCAGCTCGTCGGCCAGCCGCACCAGGCCGCGCCAGAACCCGTCAATGTTCAGCAGGATCAGCGGCTTGTCCCGGACGTCCAGATAGCGCAGGCACAGCACCTCCATGATCTCGTCGAGGGTTCCGTAGCCGCCGGGTAACGCGATGAACGCGTCGGCGTGCTCGATCATGCGCCGCTTGCGCTCGAAGAGGTCCTCGGTGATGTGCAGGGTCTGCGACGGCATGTCGATCCCGCGTTCGCGCTCGTAGATGAACCGCGGCGCGTAGCCGGTCACCGCCGACCCGTTGAGCTGGGCCGATCTGGCCACCTCGCCCATCAGGCCGGAGCCGCCCGCGCCGTACACCAGGTGGTGGCTGCGCGCGCCGATGAGCGAGCCGATCTCGCGCGCCGCCGCGACCATGGCCGGCCGGTTGCCGGACCTGGCGCCGCAGAACACACAGACGGCAAGCGCGGCGGCTGCCGGGGCGGTCGACGTCGTCATGCTCCCCTACCGTTCAGAGACTGGCGGGGCCGGCCGGCCCCTTCGAAGCGGCACTTTCGCCCCTCGCGCTATCGCCGGAGTATCACGCGAACATCCATCCGCGGCGCGCGGGTGATAAGCACGGGATAGGTGGGCTCCCTACGTTCCCTCTGAGCCGCTCACCAGGGCGGAACTTCAATGGTGAAGGAAGTGACGTGATGATCGCCGTTATCGGTCGTACTCTCGCTCTGGTGTCCTGCGCGCTCGGCGTGGCCGCGGCAGCGGCCCTTCCCGCCGGGGCCGTCGCCGCTCACGACGCCGATGGGAGCGCCACGGGGTCCCTGGCGGTCATCACCTTCGGCAACACCGCGTGGGACTGACGCGGACAGCGTCACTCCCCTGTCACACCGGTCCTGTCACCTGGGCCCTGTCGCATCGGTCCGCCGCCGGGCGGGAGCCGACCGTGAGCCGGTCGAGCTCCTTGCTCAGCGCGGCGGCGTCGTGCAGCCGGGTCCCGGCCAGGAGCACCTCGGCCGTTCGCCAGTCGGCCATCGCGGCCTCCGGCGAGCCCGCGGCGCTGCGTACCTGTCCTCTGACGACCAGGGCCCGCGCCTGCAGCAGGATCAGGCCCGCCACCCCGAAGTCGTGCACCGCCCTGTCGGCGTGCGCCGCCGCGGCGTGCAGCTCGCCCTCCGAGAGCTCCACGCGCGCCATCGCGAGCGCCACCCGGCTGCCCATCGCGGGGTCGCCGACGGAGACGGCCAGGTCTCTGACCTCCTTGAGCGTACGCCTGGCCCGCCACAGCTCGCCCCGCTCGATGTCCACCGACGCCAGGCCGAGCAGCGCGTGGCACGCGCCGATCCGGTCGCCCGTCGCGCGTACCAGGTCCAGCACCCGTCTGTACACGTCGGCGGCCCGGTCCAGCTCGCCGTGCAGGTGGTGCAGCACGCCCAGCCTGTGCTGGACCTGGGCGCCCACCCGCCGGTTGCCGGTCTCCTCGCAGATGCGGGCGGCCCGGACGAGCAGCGCGTACGCCTCGTCCCCCGCGCCGAGGTCGAGCTTGACCTGGGCCATGTTGTGGAGCACGTACGCCTCGGCGACCCGGTCGCCCACGACCTGGAAGGTCTTGAGCGCCTCCTCCCAGCGTGCCAGGGACAGCTCCAGGTCACCGTTCTGCCGGTCGAGGTAGGCGATGTAGCGCAGGACGAGCGCGGCGCCGTACTGGTCGCCGAGCTGCTCGTACAGTTTGATGGCCCGGTCGAACTGCGCGGCCGCCTCGGCCCCGGCCCGCTGCACCAGGTGGAGTGATCCCAGCGAATAGCGCATCGCGGCCTCGCCCTGTAGATCGCCCGCGCGGCAGGCGGCCTTGAGCGCGGTCTCGTGGGTCGTGCGCCAGTTGGAGAAGTACGCCTGCGACTCGAACAGCGGCACCGCGCTCAACGCCAGGCTCCAGGCGTGCTCGAGACCGCAGGCGGCGGCCTGGCGCACGCCGGCCAGGATCGAGGTGCGTTCCTGCCGGTACCACGACAGCGGGTCGCCCAGCGCGCGGCTGGTGTAGGAGGCCGGCAGCTCCCAGCGGGAGGCGCTGCCGGTCGGCAGCAGGTAGTCGCCCGCGTACTCCCTGCGGTGCGCCTCCTCCGTGAGGTACAGCAACGCCCCGATCAGGCGTTCCAGCGCGGCCCTGCGCTCGTCGGCACTCTCGCAGGCCAGCAGGCGTTCCAGGGCGAAGGAGCGCATGATGTCGTGGAAGCGGTAGCGCACGGGTTCCGGCGCGGGCGCGGGCTCGATGTCCAGCAGGTACGCCTCGGCCAGTTCCTCCAGGAGGTCCTCGGCGCGCAGGGGGTCGGCCTGGAGGAGCGGCGCGCCGACCCAGGCGGCGAAGCTGGGCGCCTCGGACAGTGCCAGCAGCCTGAACAGGCGGCGGGCCGGCGCGGACAACGCGTCGTAGGACAGCGAGATGCTGGCGCGCAGCCCCATGTCGCCGTGGTTCAGCTCGTCGAGCCGGTGAGACTCGTCGCGCAGGCGTTCCACCATGGCGGCGATGCTCCAGTGCGGCCTGGCCGCCAGCCGCGCCGCCACGATGCGCAGCGCCAGCGGCAGGCACCCGCACCGCCGGCACAGCCGCTCGGCCGCCTCGCGCTCGGCCGCCACCCGCTCCCGCCCGAGGATCCGGCCGAGCAGGACGACCGAGCTGCGCAGGCTCATGGTCCCGATCTCCAGCCGCCGGGCCGTCGGCAGGCCCGTCAGCCGCCTGCGGCTGGTCACCAGCACCGAGCACTCCGGGTTGCCCGGCAGCAGGGGGATGATCTGCTCCTCGGACATCGCGTCGTCGAGCACGATCAGCATGCGGCGCTTGCTCAGCAGGTCGCGGTAGATCTCGGCGCGCTCCTCTCCGCCCTCCGGGAGCGCGGGCCCGCTGACGCCGAGGGCGCGCAGGAAGCGGCCGAGCACGTCGACCGGGTCGACGCGGCGCGAACCCGACTGGAGCTGGGCGAAGAGCTGGCCGTCGGGGAACTCGGTGGCCATCCGGTGCGCCATGTGGACGGCGACCGTGGTCTTGCCCGCGCCGCCCTGCCCGTAGAGAACGGTGACGGGCAGCGCCTCCCCGACGGCGGTGGCGTCGGTCATCTCCGCGAGCATCTGGTCGATGACCCTGGTGCGGCCGGTGAAGTCGGGGATGGTCGCGGGGAGCAGCCTGGGGACCTTGTGGCCGGGAGGCGGAGGAGGCGCCGCGAGCGGGGGCGCGGCAGGCCGGATCACGATCTGCGGCGGCCCCGGCTCGGCCGGTGGCGGGGGCGGCTCGACCGGCGCCGACCCCGCGACGGCCGACTCCATGATCGGCCTGCCTTCGAGCATGGCCTGGTGCAGGCGCCGCAGGTTCGAACTGGGCTCGATGCCCAGCTCGTCGGCCAGGACGGCCCTGGTCTTCCGGTAGACCTCCAGCGCCTCGGCCTGCCGTCCGGTCCGGTACAGGGCCGTCATGTGCAGCGCCCTGAGGCGCTCGCGCAGCGGGTGGTCCTGGGTGAGCGCGACGAGTTCGCCCACCAGGTCCTGGCACAGCCCCGCGTTCAGCTCGATCTCAATGCACTCTTCCAGGACGCTGAGCCGTCGCTCGTTGAGATGGGCCACGCTCTGCTGCACCACCGCGCTGCTGACGCTCGACAGCGCCGTACCGCGCCACAGTGACAGCGCCCTGCGCAGGCTCACCGCCGCGGCGGCGGGCTCACCGGCCGACAGCGCCTCGCGCCCTTCCCGTACGCCGGCGTCAAAGACCCGCGCGTCCAGCGTGCACGTGTCGAGCCTGAACACGTAACCGGGGCTGCGGGTGCGCAGCAGGTGCTCGCCGTCGGCGCCGACGAGCGCGCGCCGCAGGCCGGAGACGCAGATCTGGATCTGCTCGCGTGCCGTGCTGGGCGGGTCGTCGTCCCAGACGGCCTCGATCAAACGACCGACCGGAATTACCCTTTCTGCCCCCAATAGCAACATCGCCAAAACTGTTTGCTGGCGTGGCCCCCCTAACTTGATCGGGACGTCTCCCCAGCTCGCCTCCAATGGACCAAGAATACGAATGTCCATGAATCCTCACTCTGGCATGGTGTGCCCGGAAGAGGAATGCCTCGGTGACGCCAGCGTCGGGGGGTGGCACGTGACGTCGAGATCGCAGGTTGTCGGGGTGTGGACGGTCGTGCGGGCGACGAATCGGGCTCGTCGCGGGCAGCATACCTCCACGCCCGGTTCGAGCGCCTCTGTATAACCTCCACGAATAATCGAACTCCACGTCGGATGCTAAGAGCCCACTCTTTTCCCGTCAATCGCGATTTTTGTTAAGAAAACCAGTTCCGCCTTGGCAATAGGTCGCGAAGGGCGGATCGATAGCCGTACCGCCCAGGCTGCTCAGGGGTACGGTCCCCGCCGACAGAAGGGTGTTTTATGCCGAACCCACATGAGTGCGCTCGTCCCGTGCCGTCGGCGAGCACGCCGTGAGGCGGACGACCAGCGTGGACGTCCAGCGGGCCACGCGTGTGGGCCGCGGGCGCTGCTTCGGCACCTTCGGCGAGCTGATCCAGGGCGCGCTTCCTCCCGACGGGCGCGACTTCCTGGTCACCATCCCGGTCGCGCGCTGGTCGTACGCGCGCTTCGCCCCCGAGCCCGGCCGCCCGCTGCGCGTCCGGCCGAGCGACAGGACCAAGTCCCGGCTGCTGGTCGAGCGCATGCTGGGCCGCTACGGCCTGGACGTGGGCGGGCTGCTGACGATCAGGAGCACGCTGCCGCTGGGCAAGGGGATGGCCAGTTCGTCCGCCGACCTGGTGGCCTCGGCCAGGGCGGTCGCCGACGCCTTCGGGCTCGCGCTGAACCCGGCGGAGATCGAGGACTCGCTGCGCGGCATCGAGCCCAGCGACGGCGTGATGTACGACGCCGTCGTCGCCTTCTGCCACCGGGAGGTCTGCCTGCTGCGTGAGCTGGGCAGGCTGCCACCGCTCACGATCGTGGGCATGGACGAGGGCGGCACGGTCGACACGGTCGCCTTCAACGAGGTGCCCAAGGCGTACGGCGAGGCGGAGATCCGGGAGTACGAGGCCATGCTGGCGGCGGCGGACGAGGCCGTGCGGTCGGGCGACGTACGCACGCTCGGCCGCCTGGCCACCCGCAGCGCCGAGATGAACCAGCGGCTGCAGCCCAAGCGGCTGCTGACGCAGGCCGTGGAGCTGAGCGCACGCGCGGGCGCCCTGGGCGTGGTCGCCGCGCACAGCGGGACCAGGCTGGGCGTGCTGCTGGCCGACACCGACCCCGACTACGACGCCAAGCTCGCCTACCTGACCGCGGCCTGCGGGGAACTGACCGACTCGCTGAACGTCGAGTACACGCTCGCCTGAAGGAGCACCGCGCATGAGGTTCGACAGCGTCATCGACGCGATTGGCCACACCCCGCTCGTCCGGCTGCGTTTCGACGAGGCTCCCGACGTCGAAGTCCACGCCAAACTCGAACTGCAGAACCTCTACGGCATGAAGGACCGGGTCGCCCGGCAGGCGATCACGCACGCGCTCGACACCGGCGGCCTGGCGCCCGGCGCCCCCATCGTGGAGAGTTCCTCGGGCACGATGGCGCTGGGCGTCGCGCTGGTCGGCCGTGCGCTCGGCCATCCCGTGCACATCGTCACCGACCCGCGGATCGACTCGATCACGCTCGCCAAGCTGCGTGCGCTCGGCGTCCAGGTCCACATCGTCGAGCACATGACGGGGCAGGGCTGGCAGAGCGCCCGCCTGGAGCGGCTCGACGAGCTGCTGCGCGTGCTGCCCGACGCCTTCTGTCCCCGCCAGTACCACAACCCGCAGAACCCGCTGGCCTACCAGGCCCTCGCCGGCGAGCTGATCGCCGACCTCGGCCACATAGACGTGCTGGTCGGATCGGTGGGCAGCGGCGGATCGCTGTGCGGCACCGCCAGGGCGCTGCGCGAGCGGCTGCCCGGCCTGCGGACGGTCGGCGTGGACGCGGTCGGCAGCGCCCTGTTCGGCCAGCCGGACCGGCCCGCGCGGCTGCAGAGCGGCCTGGGCAACAGCCTGATCCCCGGCAACCTCGACCCCGGCCAGATCGACGAGGTGCACTGGCTCAGCGACAGGGAGGCGTTCGCCGCCACCCAGGGGCTCGCCGCCGAGCAGGCGCTGTTCTGCGGCAACACCTCGGGATCGGTCTACCGGGTGCTCGGCCACCTGTGCCGCACGGCCCGGCCGGGCAGCAGGATCGTGGGGATCTTCCCCGACCGCGGCGACCGCTACCACGCCAACGTCTACAGCTCCGACCACTGGCGCGAGCACGGGCTGCACGAGGCCGACGAGCGGCGGGCACCGGTGCGCGTGGAGTACGGCGAGCCGGTCTCGGCCTGGTCGTACTGCCCGCTGCCGCGCCACGAGGAGGTGGAGGATGTCGCGGGAGCGGCTGCTGTTCGTTGAGTCCAACACCACCGGCACCGGGATGCTCGCCCTGGGCACGGCGGCGCGGCTCGGCTACGAGCCGGTCTTCCTCACCGCCGATCCCTCCAGGTACGCCGGGCTCGAACGGACGGGCGCGCGGGTCGTACGCTGCGACACCGGCTCGGCCGGGTCCCTGCGCGAAGCGGCCACCGGCCCGATCTCCGGCCCGATCTCCGGCCCGATCGCCGGGGTCACCACGACCAGCGAGTTCTACCTGGCCGCGACCGCCGCGCTGGCCCAGGAGCTGGGGCTGCCCGGCAACCCCGCCGACGTGGTGCGCACGTGCAGGGACAAGGCCGCCGTACGGCTCCGCCTCGACCGGGCCGGGATCCCCCAGCCCCGGTGGAGGTGCGCGCGGTCGGTGGACGAGGTCCCGGAGGCGGTCGCCGCCGTGGGGCTGCCGTGCGTGGTCAAGCCCGTGGACGACTCCGGCTCGGCCAACGTACGCGTCTGCGCGAGCGTGCGCGAGGCGGCCGACCAGGCTCGTGTCGTGCTCGCGGTCCGCCGCAACGTCCGCGGCCAGCCCACGGCGGGCACCGTCCTGATCGAGGAGTACGTGGCCGGGCCCGAGTACAGCGTCGAGATGTTCTCCCACCGGGGCGAGGCCCGCTGCGTCGGCGTCACCCGCAAGACCGTCGGCGCGCCGCCGTACTGCGTGGAGCTCGGGCACCTCCATCCCGCCGGCCTGACACCCGCGGAGGAGTCCGCGCTGGTGGAGACCGTTCGCGCGGTGCTCGGCGCGCTCGGCGTCATGACCGGGCCCACGCACACCGAGGTCAAGGTGGGCGCGATCATCGAGGTCAACTGCCGGCTCGCTGGGGGCATGATCCCCGAGCTGGTACGCCTGGCGCGCGGGGTCGACCTGCTCGAACAGCAGCTACGGTGCGCCGTGGGCGAACCGCCCGACCTCGACGCGCGTGCCGGCGGCTATGCGGGCATCCACTTCATCACCGCCGGCCGCGCCGGAACCCTGCGCGGCGTGGCCGGCCTGGAGCGCGTCGCCCGGCACCCGGGGATCGCCCAGGTCACCGTCACGGCCCGGCGGGGCGCCGAGGTGCGCCCGCCGCGCACGGCCTACGACAGGCTCGGCTTCGTCATCGCCGCCGGCGACTCGCCCTCCGCCGTGACCTCGGCGCTCTCGTCCGCCGCGCGGACCGTCGTGCCGCTGCTGACGGCCACAGAACCGACCACTGAACCGGCCGCAGAACCGGCCGCCGAGCCGACCAGCGAACCGACCAGCGAACCGACCACCTCGATCGCGTAGTCGACGTCGTCCGGGCCGACGCCGTGGTGCGTGACCGCCCTGATCCGTCCGTGCCCCAGCTCGGCCAGGGCGACGCCGCGCTCACCCGCCGCCGTGATGAACAGGTCGTGCTCCATGCCCGGCACGCGGAAGAAGACCGTGTTCATCACGACCTGGCGTGGGTCCACCTCGACGCCCGGTATCGCCGCGAGCCCGTCCGCCAGCCGTCGCGCGTTGTCGTGGTCGTGGGCCAGCCGGTCCCTGTTCCTCAGCGCCACGAGGCCGGCCGCCGCCAGGACCCCGCTCTGCCGCATGCCGCCGCCCAGCATCTTGCGGATGCGGCGTACCCGCGCCACGAACCCCGCCCGCCCGGCCACCACCGAGCCGACCGGCGCGCCCAGCCCCTTGGACAGGCAGAACTGCACCGAGTCCGCGTGCGCGGCGATCCGGTCGGCGGGCGTGCCGCTGCTCACCGCCGCGTTGAAGATCCTCGCCCCGTCCAGGTGGACCGCGAGGCCCGTACGCCGCGCCAGCTCGGAGACCTCGCGCAGGTAGGCCATGGGCAGGATCTTGCCTCCGCTGTGGTTCTGCGGGTTCTCCAGGCACAGCAGCCTCGGGGTCGCGAACTGCGGATCGCCGGGGTCGTCGGGGAAGGCCGCCAGGATCAGCTCCGGGTCGAGCCCGCCGTCGCTCCGGTTGGGGATCGGGTGATAGATCACTCCGCCGCACACCGTGGCGCCGCCGGCCTCGTACCGGTAGATGTCCGAGTCGGCTCCGACGATGACCTTCGCCCCTCGGGGGCAGTGCGCCATGATGGCGGCCAGGTTGGCCATCGTGCCGCTCGGCATGAAGCAGCCCGCCTCCTTGCCCAGGATCCGCGCGGCCGTCGTCTCCAGCTCCCGGACCGTCGGGTCCTCGCCGTACACGTCGTCCCCCAGTTCGGCGCTGACCATGGCCTGGCGCATCTCGTCGGTCGGCAGGGTGAAGGTGTCGCTGCGCAGCTCCACCCGGCGCTGCCGGGATCGCGGGACCGGGACGGCGGCACGACTGCTCACGGCTGTCTCCTCTGCGTCGGATGCCCTGAGCCTCACGTGCCGGGCTATCTCCTCGCCTTCGATCACCTGTCGGGTGCGCTGTCCCGTTCCCGTTAGACTCTGCGCGAATGCCGTTGAAGATCGTCTTCGTGCTGCTCGTCGTCTACGCCGTCACGGCGGCGCCCCTGTTCCTGCCCGGGGAGCTGCGGGTGGTCGTCCAGCCGGGCACCGACGACGCGGCCGAGGTGTACTACGAGGCCGTCTCGCCCGTGATGCTGCGGTCGTACGAGGGCACCGAGCCCTTCAACCGGGCGCAGTTGCTCGCGGAGCAGCGGGCCGAGGCGTACCCGGAGGACCTGGCTCCTCCTTACATCGCCCACGGCGCGACGTACCGGCTCGTGGCCCCGTACGTCACGGCGCGAGGGCGCGCGCTGGCCGCTCCGGTGCTCTCGGGGACGTACTGGTCCGAGGGGAAACAGGTCAGGTACGACATCGTGCCGGAGGTACGGCGGGCGCGTCGCGGTGCAGTGGGACCCGTTCGCGCGGGTGATCGTGCTCCAGTGATGATCGGTGTCCCGCGCGGAAGTTCAGGAGGTCCAGGTGTACGGCTTCTATGTCTTCGAGGGCTCGTTCTGGCAGGGCGGCGGGGGTTGGGAGCACCTTGAGGTGTGCGCCAGTGTCCAGGAGCTCGACGCCTCGGTCGCCTACTACGTGCGTACGGGGTCGTGGGCGGCCGGTGACACGTTCGCCGTCAGGGTCTACCGCCATGGGCGACTGGTCGTCGAAAGGGAGTTGGATCCGTTCCTGACGGTGAAGGTCCCCGGGCTCACGGCGATGCGCTCCGGCGAGGGGCAGCGTGCGGGCGGCGGCCTGCCGGAGCCGGGCGGGCGATACGACGGCATGGACGAGGACAGCATCTGGGAGGTCCTGCCCCAGGACATGTACGAGACCGCGTTGGAATCCCCTGAGGACATCCAGGTCAGCATCGACTGGGACGGCCTCGCGCTCCCCGGACTGACCGCCCCGACGCTTCCGCCCGGGGCCGGTGTCGTCCTCGACGGACGCGAACTGCGCTACGGCCGCACCTCCACGTTGGACGGATGCATCTGATCCGCGGGCGTTGCCGGGCCTGGTGAGTTCACGGGGCGGTGGCGCGGATGAACGCCTCGGCGAATGCCCGCGCGACCTCGTCGACCGGCGGAAGCACGTCCCCCAGCGACTCTTGCAGGACCGGGCGCAGCAGCATGTGGCCCGCCATCGGCCCGATCATGAGCTGGATGAGCAGCGGCAGCGGGAGCGGCCTTAGCCGCCCGGCCTGGACCTGCGCGGTCAGCAGGGCGCCGAGGCTGGCGAACATCCTGGGCAGGTTGGCCTTCAGCATCCGGGCGGCGGTGCCGTTGGGGCGGGTGAACAGGTCGCCGAAGATGGCCGGCAGCACCCGCGGCTCCCGGGCGAACGCCTCGGCCAGCGCGTGGTAGACGGCATGGACCGTGTCCTCGATCCGTTCCGGCGGGTCGGCGGCCAGCGCTTCGAGGTCGGGCACGGGGACGTACCGGTCGAACATGGTGGCGAGCAGGCCGTCACGGTTGCCGAAGACGGCGTGCAGGCTGGTCGGGGAGCACTGCGCGGCCACCGCGACGGCCTCCATCGTGACCGGACCGAGCCCGTCGCGGGCGATCAGCACGGCCGCCGCCTCGATGGCGCGTTCCCGGACCGGCGGGCGTCCGCCGGGGTCGACGCCGGCCTGCCGTACGGCCTCGTCCAGCTTGGCCCGTGACCCGCCGAGCCTTCTGAGCAGGGTGCTGCGGGAGATGCCCGCGGCCGCCGCGATCGCGCTCAGGGGCACTTCTGCCACGTCTTTGCCGTGCTGCTCGGCGGCTGTCAGCGCGGCCTCGACGAGGGACTTGTCCATGAACCCGGATGGTACCGCTTCCAAATTGACCCTCATCTGTGTATCGTCCCCACTAGAGGTTCATCGCATGATGAATTAACTGATCCCCAGAGAACGGGCGAGAACATGATCGAGGTCATCGGCGCGGGACTCCCGCGCACCGGGACCACATCGCTGAAGGCGGCGCTGGAACGGCTCGGCTTCGGCCCCTGTCACCACATGCAGGAGATCGGCGCCCATCCAGAACAGATCGAGCTGTGGCGGCCTGCCATGGACGGGACCGCCGACTGGGACGCCGTGCTGCGGGGCTACCGGGCCGCGGTGGACTGGCCGAGCGCCCACTTCTGGCGCCCGCTCGCGCTCGCGTACCCCAACGCCAAGATCATCCTCACCGTACGCGACCCCCACGCCTGGTACGCCAGCCTCCGCGACACCGTCTTCGCGCTGCTGAGCGACCCCGGCGCGGCGCCCCGCGAACTCCAGCCCGTGATCACCGGCCTGCGCCCGCTGCTGGCGCGCGTGTGGCGCGACACGTTCGGCACCTCGCTGGACGAGCCGATGCCCGGGGAGAGCCACGCCGTGGAGGTGTTCCTGCGGCACACGGCCGACGTCACCGGCGCCCTGCCCGCCGACCGGATCCTGACGTACGAGGCCGGGCAGGGGTGGGAGCCGTTGTGCGACTTCCTCGGCGTGCCCGTACCGGACGAGCCCTACCCGCGGCTCAACGACCGGCAGTCCGCCCAGGACCGCCTGCGCGGGGCGGCGGGACGGTGAGTCTCCGCCTCCTGCTCACCCTGCACGGCCTGGTCACGCTCGCGGCGGGGGTGGTGCTCGTCGCCGCGCCCGGCCTGGTGCCCAGCGCCGTCGGCGTCAGCGTCCCCGAGGACGCCTACCTGGTGTGCTACCTGCTGGGCGCGGCTGAGCTGGCCGTGTCGTTCCTGTCGTTCGCGGCCAGGAACCTGCGGCACTCCGAGGGGACGCGCCTGGTCGCCTGGACGTTGGTCGTCTTCCACGGCTGCACGGCGGCCGTCGAGGTGTACGCGTTCGCCCGCGGCCTGCACGCCGGGATCTGGGCGAACGTGGCCCTGCGCCTGGCGGTCATCGCCCTGTTCACCCACTACGGCCTGCGAGAGAAGGCGACGTCATGACCATCGAGAACACCGGCGTGCTGGTGTGCGGCGGCGGCCCGGCCGGCATGATGCTGGGCCTGCTGCTGGCCCGCGCGGGGATCAAGGTCACCGTGCTGGAGAAGCACGCCGACTTCCTGCGCGACTTCCGTGGCGACACCGTGCACCCCGCCACCGTCCGCCTCATGGACGAGCTCGGCCTCGGCGACGGCTTCCGAGCCCTGCCCCAAAGCCACCTGGGCAACCTGTCGCTGCCCGCCCCGGACGGGAGCCTGGTGACGCTGGGCGACTTCGAGGCGCTGCCGGCGCCGTACAACTACATCGCGATGGTGCCGCAGTGGGACCTGCTGTCCTTCCTGGCCGGGACGGCCGGGCAGGAGCCGGGCTTCTCCCTGCGCATGAACACCGAAGCGACCGAGCTGATCAGAGACGGCGAAAAGATCGTCGGCGTACGGTACCGCACGGTGGACGGCCAGACCGGGGAGATCCACGCCGAGCTGACCGTGGGCTGCGACGGCAGGCACTCCACCCTGCGCCGGGAGGCGGGGCTGGTGCCCAAGGAGTTCCGCGTGCCGTTCGACGTCTGGTGGTTCCGCCTGCCCCGCTCGGCGGGAGACCAGGACGTGCCCGCAGGCGTGACGCCGGTCGCGCGGGGCCCCGAGGCGATGATCTCCCTGGCCCGCGACGACTTCTACCAGGTGGCCTACTTCACCGCCAAGGGCTCCGACGCCCGGCTGCGCGCCGAGGGGATCGAGCGCTTCCGCGAACGCATCGCCCGCCTGCGCCCCGGCTTCACCCACCAGGTGCGCCACCTGGCGAGCATGGACGACGTCCACGTGCTGGACGTCAAGCTCAACCGGCTCAACCGCTGGTACCTCGACGGGCTGCTGCTCATCGGCGACGCCGCGCACGCCATGTCACCCGCCGGCGGAGTGGGCATCAACCTCGCCATCCAGGACGCCGTGGCCACCGCCGCCATCCTCGCCGAGCCCCTGCGGCGGCACGCCGTCACCGCCGCCGACCTGGCGGCCGTGCAACGGCGCAGGTACCGCCCTACCATCGTCGTCCAGACCGGGCAGCGGATCCTCCAGCGGGTCATGTTCGAGAAGCAGTTCGCGGGCAAGCGCTCGGGGCCGCCTCCCGCCCTCCTCTTCCTCACCCGGGTCTTCCCCCGGCTCCGGATGCTCCCCGCCCGCTTCGTCGGCTTCGGCCCCCGCCCAGAACACGCCCCCGCCTTCGCCCGCAGAAACCCGCAGGAGACCTCATGACGACGGACACGGATGTGGTGGTGTCCGGCGGCGGGCCCGCCGGGATGATGCTGGGCCTGCTCCTGGCCCGTGCCGGGATCCGGGTCACCGTGCTGGAGAAGCACGCCGACTTCCTGCGCGACTTCCGTGGCGACACCGTGCACGCCTCGACCGTCCGGCTGATGGACGAGCTCGGCCTGGGCGAGAAGTTCCGCCGGCTGCCGCAGAGCCGGCTGGGCGATCTGGAGGCGCCGCTCCCGGACGGCAGCAGGATCACGCTGAGCGACTTCGCGTCCCTGCCCGCGCCGTACAACTACATCGCGATGATCCCGCAGTGGGACCTGCTCGCCTTCCTGGCCGCCGAGGCGTCCGCCGAGCCGGCCTTCACCCTGCTGACGAACACCGCCGTCACCGGGCTGATCAAGGAGCGCGGCACGGTCACCGGTGTCCGCTACCGCACCGCACAGGGCGTGGAAGGCGAGCTCCACGCCCAGCTCACGGTGGCCGCCGACGGCCGCCACTCGACCGTGCGCAAGGAACTGGGCCTGACCCCCAAGGAGTATCCGGTGCCGTTCGACACGTGGTGGTTCCGCCTGCCCAGGCACCCCGGGGAGCAGGACCAGATCGCCAGACTCGCCGGCGAGCTCAAAGGCGACCAGATCGCGCTCAGCTTCACCCGCGAGGACTACTACCAGATCGCCTACTTCACCGTGAAGGGCGCCGACTCCCGGCTGCGCGGCGAGGGCGTCGAACGCTTCCGCCGCCGCATCGCCGTCCTGCTCCCCCAGTACGCCGACCGGGTCGGCCACATCACCGGCATGGACGACCTGCACCTGCTCGACGTGCGGCTGAACCGGCTCAAGCGCTGGTACGCCGACGGCGCGCTGCTCATCGGCGACGCCGCGCACGCCATGTCACCCGCCGGCGGGATGGGCATCAACCTCGCCATCCAGGACGCCGTGGCCGCCGCGACGATGCTCGCCGAGCCGCTGCGACGGCGCCACGTCACCACCGCCGACCTGGCCAGGGTGCAGAAACGCAGGTGGCGGCCGACCGTGATCGTCCAGGCTCTCCAGCGCATGCTGCACCGCACCATGTTCGTCCCCGCCTTCTCCGGCAAGGGCGCCCGTCCGCCCCGTCCGCTGGTCTTCCTGGCCCGGCGTCTGCCGGCCTTCAAGAAGCTCCCGTCCAGGCTCATCGCCTACGGCCCGCGCCCGGAGCACGCCCCCGCCTTCGCCCGCAGACCCTCCTAGCGGATTTCCCGGAGCGATCCAGCCTGGACCGGAGGTCAGCGTGAGGGGGCTTTCTGCAGAGCGGCAAGAAGCTGGTCGAGCTTGCCGTCGACTTCGCCGAAGCGTACGTCGATCAGGCCCTTCAGACCCTCCTCAACCTGACCCAGGTGCTCTTTCAAACCCTCCACGCGCCCCTCAACCTGGCCCAGGTGCTCTTTCAAACCCTCCACGCGCCCCTCAACCTGGCCCAGGTGCTCCTTCAGGCGCCCTTCAACCTGGTCCAGGTGCTCCTTTGTTGCCAGCGAAGCGTTTCCGGCCATGATTTCCCCGAAGACGGGCTCGGTGTATTCGAGAATCTCCTGCCGGATCGTGGCCGGGAGTTGGTCCACCGCGGCCTTGATGTCCGCCACGTCGACACCGAGCGCGAAGGCAGCCGCCTCAAGTCGCTGGACGCGGTCGACAAGGTGCACGCGGTGCTGGGGAACGGTCATGTGGCCATGGTAGCCGCGATCTCCGTGGTCAGCAGGCTCTTTCCGGACCGCAGCCCGAGTAACGCGCCGGCTCCCCGGACCCCGCACCCCGCCCCGGCCGCGCGAGACCTCAGCGACATCACCCGGCGCGAACGCGAGGTGCTCACCCTCGTCGGCAGGGGGATGTCCAACTCCGAGATCGCCGAGCACCTTCACCTCACGGTCGGCACGGTCAAGACCCACATCGGCCGCCTGCCGGCCAAGCTGGGGGCCCGCGACCGCGCCCAGCTCGTCATCGCCGCCTACGAGGGCGGGCTCGTCACCGTCACGGACGGCCGGTGACCTCGGCGTACGGCGACCACAAGCTCAGCACCAGAGCCGGTGAACGGGCAGAGATGGGCAGCGCGCCGGTCGTGGCGCCGGGTTCGCGGTCGTGCAGCCTGGGCAGGTGGTCGCCGGGCCGCCCGGTGGCACGCGCATCGTCGCGGCCGGGCACGTCATCCAGAGGGAAGCGCAGCATGAAGCAGAACCACACGACTCCGGAGACGTTCCTCGGCGTCGGTTACACGAGAGACCGGGCCGGGCTGCCGCTCGAAGCGGTACGCGTGCCCGTCCCGCGGCCGGCGGCCGACCAGGTGCTGGTCCGCGTCGCCGCCTCGTCGCTGAACCCGCTGGAGTACAAGCTGGCCGACCTCAACTTCATGGGCCGGACGCCTCCCGTCGTTCTGGGTCTCGACCTCTCCGGTGTGGTGGTCGCCGCGGGCCCCGGCGTCGATCGCGTGGCCGCCGGAGACGCGGTGGCCGCCATGGCGGACCTGAACGGCGACGGGGGCTGGGTCGCGGCGGACGGCGGCGAAGCCGGTTACGCCGTGGCGCGCCAGTTCCTCACCGTCCGCAAGCCGCCCTCGCTGAGCTTCCGTGACGCCGCGGTGCTTCCCATGGCCTTCCTGTCCGCCTTCGCGGGTCTCTACGGGGCCGTCCGCGCAGGCGACACGGTCTACATCCCGGGCGGCGGGGGCGGCGTCGGACATCTGGCCGTGCAGATGGCGGCGCGCGTCCTGGCGGCGGGAATGGTCATCAGCAGCGGCAGCAGGCCGGAGTCGATCGCGCTCGCCCGGCGGTGCGGCGCCCACCACGTCTTCGACTACAGACGCGACGACCTCTCCGCCGAGATCGCGAAGCTGACGGGTGGCCGGGGCGTCGACCTCGTCTTCGACGCCACCTACAGCGAGCGGAGCTTCGTCGAGACCTCGAAGACCGTACGGCGGGGCGGCCGTTGGGCCGTGCTCGGCGTCGGCCCCGGCAGGACGACCCGCCTGGCGGAAACGCACAGCCCGGTGGCCGCCGTCCTGGCCGAGCGCGGCGCCACCTATGTCAACGTCAACCTGCTGCGGTACTTCTCCGAACCCGCCACGCTGGACGGCGAGGCGCGCGACTTCCTCCGGCGCGGGATGGACCTGGCGATGGAATGGGCGGCCAGAGGGCTCGTGGTCCCGCACGTCGGCCGGACCATCGACAGCACCGTTGCGGCGATCAGCGAAGGTCTGAAGTCGCTGAAGGCGGGCGGCGCGGCGCCGGGCAAGGTGGCGGTGATCGTGGACCGCGACCTGGCCGGGGAAGGCTGACCCCCGTTCAGGCGGCGACCGCCGCGCACCAGGGGTGGACGGTGTGCTCGGTACGCAGCGCCTCGTCCAGCCAGCGCCGTTGCGCCGGGCTCAGCAGCGGCAGCACCGCCTCGAGGTCGGCCTCGTCCTTCGGCCGGGTGCCCGTGGCCTTGTAGAGCAGTTGCACCTCCGGGGCGAGCCGGCGGAAGCCGTCCTCCTCGAGGGTCAGCCCGGCCAGCGGGCGGCGGATCCTGGCGTCGCGCCGGTAGACCCACTCGTCGCCGTCGGCCTCGTCCAGCATGAGCTGGAAACGCCACGGTCCGCCGGGGTGCTCGCGTACCCAGATGTCGTGCACGTTGCCGGGCAGGTCCTCGTCCAGCGGCCACGGCGCCAGCGTCCCGGCCACGGCCAGGTGAACGTCCCAGCCTGCCAGCAGCCGCCGCACCGCGAGGCGGTCGCGGCGCAGCAGCCCGACGTCCACGTCCCCGTGCTCCCGGTACGCGCGCCCGACGGCCAGCTCGATCGCGTACCCGCCGGCCACCCACCACGGCGCGGTCAGCCCGCGCATCAGCTCGACCACATCGCCGAGCGGCGCGGCGTCCCAGGGACCCCAAGGTGTCTCGATCCTCGCCATCCGGACATCATGCCGCCATCCCGCCCATGCGGACGGCAGATCTTGCGAACACCCCGCCCGCCGTGGTCTCTTGATCGGGAAACGCCGCCCAGGTGAAACGGACGAGACATGCCCCCTCACGTACCGATGAGCCGCAGAGGACTGCTGAAACTCGGCGTCGCCGCCACCGCCGCGCTCGGAGCCACCGCCGGGCCCGCGTCCGCCGCCGGTGTCGACGGACGCTTCCAGCTCACCGCCCCGTCGACCTCGCTGATCTGGAAGAAGCCCCTGTACGACGAGACCGTCCTGCAGTCGTTCGCCTTCGACAACCAGAACGGCCACATCTACACGATCCAGGTCAGGAACGGCGCCGCATCGGACGCCGCGGGAAACCTGTGCCTGACCAAGCTGAGCCTGACCGGCACGGTGCTCGGCCACATGTACCTCACGGGGTTCGGCCACGGCGTGCAGATCGGGGTCGAGCCGTCGGGCACGTCCGCGTACCTGTGGACGGAGACCGACGGCGTGAGCGACGGGCAGACCTCCCGGGGTTCCAGGCTCGCCCGGTTCAGGTTCGTCAGCGGCCAGACGCTCACCACGTCGTCGTCCGCGCTCACCAAGTACACCCCGGTCGCCGGGGCGCAGAACACCACGTGCGCGATCGACCCCTCCACCGAGCGGCTGATCATGCGTTACACGGACGGCAGTTCGTTCCGCTACGCGGTGTTCCCGCTGGCCTCGCTCAAGTCCGGCTCGCCCGAGAGGCTGCACGACATCGCCCAGCCGTCGGGCCTGGGCACCTTCCAGGGGTACGCGGCCTACGGGAACTACGTCTACATGCTGACCGGCAACGCCTACTCCGAGACCAACCCCGCGCCGGGCAACACCTACATCACCTGCCTCGACCTGCGTACGGGCGCGCAGGTGCAGCGGGCCCAGAGCGTGGCGGGCAAGTCGCTGGACTTCCGTGAGCCGGAGGGCATGGGCATCCAGATCGTCTCGGGCGCGCCGCGCCTGTGCCTCGGCCTGGCCTCCGGCGTGGCGGGGGCCCGCTTGGCGAGCATCTTCTACAAGACCGAGATCGTCTGAACCCGGCGCGAGCGGCCGAGGTGTGCTCTCGTGATCCCTACGTCGACGGCTGACCGTCGTCGAGTGCGCGCGGGGATGCCCCGTCGATCCCCTGCCGGTCCTCGCATCGCTTCGTGTACAGCTCTGTCCCGAGCAGGCCGAGGCCCCAGAGCGCCACGACCCACACCCACCAGGGATGAACCTGGTCGAAGCCCTGGTCTGTGGCGAGCACCAACCAGTAGCCGAGGTTCACGAGCACGACGAAGGACCCGGCCCGGAGCACGTCCGCACTCCTCATTCCTGAAGGAGCCGGGCGTCGGGCGGGCCGGGGCCGGGGCGGTGCCGCCGGGGTCGCGGGCAGGTCGGCGACCAGCTCGTTCAGCTCGCCGAACGTGCCGGCGGCACCGGCCCGGCTCAGCCGGTCGTCGAACTCGGCCAGGTCCAGCCGCCCCTCCTCGTACGCCGTGCGCAGGCCGTCGACGACCACCTCGCGATCGCGGTCGCCGACGCGCATCCGCTCCGGGGGTACTGGTGAGCCCACTCTGATCACCCCGCTCTTGGCCGGAATCCGTAAGGGCGCCCTTTCATCCTGCCCGATGAACTCAGCACGCGGGCAACGATCCGGCGGCCCCTCGTCCCGTGCCCGACGGGACGCTACCGGGCGGGCGGGATGGGATGGTTGGTGTGAAGCAGGGCGTGCGGGTCGTGCCGGGCCTTGATCCGGGTGAGGCGGTCGTAGTCGGCGGGTGCGAACGCGGAGCGGATCTCGTCCTCGGTGAGCGGGCCGAAGGTGAAGTTGAGTGAGCGGCCGACCGCGTTCCCGGCGAACGGCGCGAGGGCGTCGCGGTGGGTCTCGCGCACCACTTCCAGCTCGCCCGCTCGCACCGGTGACAGGACCGACACCGAATAGGCGGCGTCCCGGTGACCGACGGCGTTGGCGGTACGGGGCTCACGTGCGAGCGCGCCGCCCAGGTGCCGCAGCCCGACCACGGTCATGACCGGCGCGGACGGGCCCGCGGCCTTCGTCAGCTCGGCCAGGGCCTGCGGGGTGAGGTCGTTCACCAGGAGGTTGCGCGACCGGTAGGCGTGGGGCTCGCCGGGCTCGTCGAACACCGCGCCGGAGTCGGTGAAGGGCAGCTCGCGCAGCGTGTCGAGCAGGACGGGCCCGATGGGGCGCAACGGTTCCACCAGGCGGCGTCCGTCCTCGGGCGGGCCGGCGTAGGAGAGCTGGATCTGGGCGATGTGGCGTCCGCGCAGGGGTTCTGGGAGGAACGGCAGGTCCGGGTACGGCAGGGCGGTCACCGCCGAGGTCATCTCCTCGGGCACGGTCGCGGTCCAGCGGCGCCAGGCGTCCAGCAGGTCGGGGGCCTGTTCGAGGTCGAAGAACAGGCTGCCGCCGTAGATGCGGGCGACCGGGAAGAGGTCGATCTCCATGCCGGTGACCACGCCGAAGTTGCCGCCGCCGCCGCGCAGCGCCCAGAACAGGTCGGGGTCGGAGCCCGCGGTGACCTCGTGGCGGCGCGCGTCGGGGGTGACCAGGTCGAGGCGGCGTACGTGGTCGGCGGCGAAGCCGTACCGCCGGGCCAGCAGGCCCACGCCGCCGCCCAGCGTGTAGGAGACCGCGCCCACGCCGGGGAAGCTGCCCGACAGCGGCGCCAGGCCGTACGGCGCCACCGCCTCGATCACCTGCCGCCAGGTCGCCCCCGCCGCCACCCAGGCGGTGCGGGCCCGCGGGTCGACGCGTACGCCGGACATGCGGCGCGTGTCGATCAGCACGCCCTCGACGGGGGCGGCCAGGCCGTGGCCACCGGCCTGCACCGCCAGCCGGGAGCGGGTCCCTGCGGCGAACTCGACCGCGGCCAGCACGTCCTGAGGGCCGGTCGCGGCCACGATCACCGAGGGCCGGTGGGGGTCGAGGAGCTGGAAGCCGACCCGGTGCTCGTCGTATCCCTCGTCGCCGGGCGCGTACACGGGACCCTGCGCGCGGGCGGCGAGTTGCTTCGTCACGTCGTTCATGCGGCCCACGCTAGAAGCCCTTGAGGACACATCTTGTCCGCAACGTCCGCCATTCTGGTATCTGTGAGCACGGAATCGGGATCGACGCGCAAGGACATGCCGGGACGGCTGCTGCGGCTGCTGTCGCTGTTGCAGAGCCGGCGCGAATGGCCGGGCGCCGAGCTGGCCGAGCGGCTCGGCGTCAACATCCGCACCGTGCGCCGTGACATCGACCGGCTTCGCGCGCTCGACTATCCGGTGGAGAGCACCACGGGCACCGCCGGTGGCTACCGGCTGGCGCACGGCCGCAACCTGCCGCCGCTGCTGCTGGCCGACGACGAGGCGATCGCGGTCGCGTACGGGCTGGTCACGGCGGCGGCGGGCAGCGTGGCCGGGATCGGGGACAGCTCGATGGGGGCGCTGGCGAAGCTGGAACGGGTGCTGCCGCCCCGGCTGCGGTCGCGGCTGTCGGCGCTGGGCCGCAGCGCCGTGGCCGTGCCCGTGCACGACGCTCCCCCCGTCGACCCGGTGGTGCTGGCCGTGCTCGCCTCGTGCTGCCGTGACGGCCAGGTGATGACGTTCGGCTACCTCGACCGTGCGGGCGCGGGCAGCGATCGCCGCGTCGAGCCGCACCACCTGGTGACCGTCAGGGGCCGCTGGTACCTGATCGCCTACGACCCCGAACGGGCCGGCTGGCGTACGTTCCGCGTCGACCGGATCGTGCGGGCGCGGCCCGCGCCACCCGGCCGCTTCCCGCCGCGCGCGCTGCCCGCGCCGGACCCGGTGACCTACCTGACCCGGTCGTTCGCCCGAGCCACGTACCGGCACACCGCCCGGCTCAGGGTGGCGCTCGGGGCCGACGCGGTGCGGACGCGGTTGTTCGCGCACGTACCGGGCGAGATCGAGCCGCGGGGGCCGGACACGAGCGTGATCCGCCTCAGCGCGGAGTCCGCCGAACTGGTCACCCAGTACGTCGCCGCGCTCGCGGCGCTCGACGCCGCCGTCACGCTGGTGGACGCCTCGGAGGAGGTCATGGCCCGGCTTCGCGGCCTCCGGGAGCGCCTTCCCGAGTGACCGGCTCGGGCCGGGCGGCCTCGTGAGCGGGCGGGCCGCGTCCGTCGAGGACGGCGAGCGCGGCGCGGGCCCGTTCCAGCCAGTACGGCGAGCCGATCCGCTCCCAGATGTGCAGTGCCTGGACGAGATAGTGGCGCGCGGGCCCGGTGCGCCCGGTGGCCGTGGCGGCGTCGGCGAGGCTGAGCAGGGTCATGGCCTGGCCGAACCGCTGCCCGCACTCGCGGTAGACGGCCAGGCATCCGTGCAGCAGCCGCACCCCCTCGTCGTGGTCGCCGAGCCGGATGCGCAGGTCGCCCAGCCACTGGACGGCGTAGGTCTCGACCAGCCGGTCGCCGAGCCGTTCGCCGACCTCCTTCGCCTTGCTGAAGTGCCGTTCTGCGCTGGCGTAGCGGCCTTCGCGCTGGTCGGCCCGGCCCAGGCAGCGCAGGGCCTGCGCCTCGCCCGGCAGGTATCCGGCGCTGCGGCTCAGGCGCAGGCAGGTCGTGAAGTGCTCGCGGGCCTCGGCCCAGCGGCGGGTTTCGAGATGCACGAGGCCGAGACCGTAGCCGGCGTACACCTGGCCGGGGACGTTGCCGATCCGCTGCGACAGCCGTCCGGCCGCCGACAGGCAGACGGCGGCCCGGTCGTACTCGCCGGTCAGGCGGTGCACGTAGCCGAGCCCGGACAGGGCGGCGGCCTCGTAGCCGAGGTCGCGCAGGTGCCGAGCGTGGGCGAGGGCCTCGTCGAAGCAGGTGACGGCGATGGTGTAGCGGTCCTGGATGGTGTGGAGTTCGCCGAGGTTGCGCAGCATCACCATCGCGGCCGCGTCGTCGCCGGTTCGCCGGGCGGCCTCCAGCACGGGTTCGTGCGTGGCCCGCCAGTCGTCGAAGTAGGTGCGGGACTCGTAGAAGACCGCGAGCGCGGCGGCCAGGCCCGCGGCGGTGCCGATCGCGCCGTCACGCACCGCCCGGCGCACGACGGCGCCGAGCAGGACGCGTTCCGCCTCGAACCACGCCACCGGGTCGGCCACCAGCCTGCGGGCCACCGGCTCGGGCAGGCTCCAGGCGGGCGCCGTGAGCGGCGCGGCGCCCACGAACCCGCCGCCGAACTGCCGCTCGGCACGGATCGCCAGGTCCAGGTACGCGCCGCGGAGCCGTCCCGCGGCGGCCTCGCGCCGCTCGGGCGGCACGTCGAGCAGGGCCCGCTCCCTGCCGTAGAGGCGGACCAGGTCGTGCAGCCGGTAGCGGCCGTGGCCCGCCGGGAGCAGCAGGTTCGTGTCGGCCAGCTCGTCCACGATCCGCTCCCCCCGCGACGGAGGCACGTCCAGCACGGCGGCGACCGTCCAACCGGCCACGTCATGAGCCGGCAGCGACGAGCTGAGCAGGTGGAACGCCTCCCGCGCCGGAGCGGACAGACGCCGGTCGGCGGAGGCGAGCACGGTCCTGACCGCCAGGTCCTCCACCGTCAGCTCGTCGAGGCGGCGGCGCTGGTCGCGCAGCGCGGCGTTCAGCTCGGCCAGGCGGCGCTGGCTGTTGCCGGTCAGCCGGGCGCCGGCGATGCGGACGGCCAGCGGCAGGTATCCGCAGCGCCGGACGAGCCGCGCGGCGGAGGCGGGGTCGTCGGCGATCCGGTCGTCGCCCGCCATGGAAGCCAGCAGGGCCAGCGCCTCCTCCGCCGACAGCGGTCCGAGCCGCACCCGGTCGGCGTCGATCCCGGCCAGCGTGCTGCGGCTGGTCACCAGCAGGGCGCACCCCGGCGCACCGGGCAGCAGCCCGCGTACGTCGGCGGCGCCGGCCACGTCGTCCAGCACGATCAGCACCCTGCGCTCGGCCAGCGCCGTGCGGTACAGGGCCAGCCGCTCGGTCTCCTTGTCCGGGATGGCCGCACCGGCGAAGCCGAGCCCGCGCAGCAGGGTGGCGGCGGCCTCGGCGGCGGGCATCGGCGTGCCCGAGGACCCGTGCATCGGCAGGAAGAGCTGCCCGTCGGGGTACTGCTCGCGTACGGCCCGGCCGACGTGCACCGCGAACGTGGTCTTGCCGACGCCGGGCGGCCCGCTCACCACGACCGCGGCGGGGCCCTCGTCCGGGGTGCCGAGCCAGGACAGCACGCGGTCGCGTTCCCGGGCTCGTCCGACGAAGGCGGGCGCGTCGGGCGGGAGCTGGAATCCGGCCGACGGCGCCGCCTGGGCCGCCGGGGCGCGCCTGACGGGCTGCTCGCCCTGCAAAATGGCCGCCTCCAGCTCGCGCAGGCGGGCGCCTGGCTCGATGCCCAGCTCGCGGGTGGTGACGTTCCAGCCCTCCCGGTAGACGCGCAGGGCGTCGGCGGTGCGGCCGTTGCGGTGCAGCGCCAGCATCAGCCGGTGGCGCAACCCCTCGTGCAGGGGGTGGTCGGTGGACAGCTCGTACAGCTCGGGGATCAGCTCGGCGTCGCGGTGCGCGGCGTGGTAGGCGTCGGCCAGCAGCTCGAACGCGGCCAGCCGCCGGTGGTCGAGCTGCTCGGCCGCCTCGGTGGCGAACGCGGCCCGCAGGCCGTCGAGCCCTGAGCCCCGCCACAGGCGCAGGGCCGAGCGCAGCGTGGTGACGGCGGCGTCGGGCCTGCCGTCGTCGAGGAGCCGCCGGGCGGAACCGACCTGTTCCTCGAAGTCGTCCAGGTCGACGCTGCCGGGCGGCGGCCGCAGCAGGTAGCCGGCGGGGACGGTGCGCAGCAGGTCACGCCCGACGCCGGCGGTGTCCAGCAACCCGCGCAGGCCCGCGACATGCGTGTGGACCTGGGCGCGTGCGGTGGCGGGCGGCGTCGGCCCCCAGATGCCGCTGACGATCCGGCTCATGAGCATCGGCTGGTTGCGGCGCAGGAGCAGCAGGGCCAGCAGCGCCCGCTGCTTGGGCGGGCCGAGAGGGACCGGCGTGCCGCCGACGAGCAGGTGCAGCTCGCCGAGCATCAGGAATCTCACGTCGTCCGCTTCAGGGGGAATCGGAACTGCTCCGTTCGGTCGTGGGCGGCAAGGGACGGCTCGAACGATCGTTTCGATCTTAGAGGCGGGAACGATCAGCGTCTTTCCGCTCGGTCGAAACCGGCGGCCACGTTCCATAGCGAATCCGTAGCCGCTTCATCAACCGCCTTTGTCACGCTGTATCTCATCCGGTCCGTGGAGGTGGACGCCTTCGACCGGACGACGTGGTGCAGGAAAGAGCGACGAGGCGATGGAGCACGTCGCGGCGACGACGGCGACGCCGGGCGCGCGGCGCTACCGGCGACCGAGCGGGGGCCGGTCGCTGTGGCGCCGCTCGGTCGGCCGGGCCGCGCGCCCGGTCAGGGCTCTCGAACGCGTTGCGCGGCGAGCGCCGCGTGGGACAACGGTGTCGAGAGGTCTGCCACGTCCCCGTTGGTCGTGTAGTCGAGCAGGACGACGGTTCGGCGGTCGCTGAGCTCGCGAAGCTCGCCGATCAGCTCGGCGGCCCGATGGTCGAGCACCCAGCGATAGGTCGGGAGGTAGAGCGCCCGCCTGGCCTCCTCGTAGCCGAGCAGACGGCCGTCGAGCCGGTGGCCGAGCGGCGGGCCGAGCCGTCGGACCGTTCGCTTGAGTCCCTTCATCGTGGTGATGTCCAGCTTGGTGAAGTCTTCCTGTTCGGTGGTGAACACCTTCAACGCCTGCCAGACGCCTTCGACGGACTGTGACGTCCGCCCCGGATGGCCCGGCACCGGGATGCCGCCGTGCGGGAAGAACGGGCTGAGGCGGACCCACGGCTCGGCCGCCCGGGACGTCACGTCGAGAATCAGTGCGTCAGGGAAGTCCCGGTGGAGTGTGGTGCGGCGGCGGTTCGCGACGTGAACGGGCATGGAGGGAGCCTGTCACGCGGGTGTGACGGTTTCGCCCTCCGGCCGGGCCCGCTCCAGCCGGTGCGGACCGTCGTCGTGAGGTCGGCCTCAGCCCGTCACCGCCGAGCCAGGGACCGGCTGCTCGGGGCGTGGACCGCCCTTGGGCCAGAACAGCGAACCCGGCCTGCGGGCCTCGCGGCGGATCTTGAACACCCCGAGCCTGCACGCCAGCTCCTTGTACGCCGCGCCCACGCGGCCACCGACGTAGACGTTCACCGGGGTGTCGTCCTTGCGGGCGAGCTGTCGCAGGGCGGCGTGCCGGCCGAGGCTGACACACGCCCCGCTGAAGGCCAGGCCGATCGTCGCGGGCTCGGCGCCCGCGAGGCGGCTCAGCACGGTGTCGGCGGCCTGCGCCCCGAGCGGCCCGGCGGCGTAGCAGCTCATCCGCAGCGGCCGTCCCGACGGTGCGGCGGCGTCCCCGGCCGCGACGATGCGGTCGTCGTCGACGCTGGTCAGCGTCTCGTCGGTGAGCAACCGGCCGAGCTCGTCGGTACGCAGCCCGCTCGCCGCCGCCAGCTCCGGCACGCCGAACCCGGCCGCCCAGATGGTCACCGCGCTCGCGCGCACCGTGCCGTCGGCGAGGACGACCGCGTCCGGCCGGACCTCGGTCACCGCGGTGGCCTCGATGACGGCGACACCGTGCCGGGACAGCCACCTGGCGGCGTACCGGCGGCCCGGCGCGCTCATCGAGGGAGCCAGCGCTCCGCCACACACCAGCGTGACCCTGCGGCCCCGCTCGGCCAGCTCGGCGGCCGTCTCGATGCCGGTGAGCCCGGCGCCGACCACGGTGACGGGAGCGTCGGGGCGCAGCTCGTCCAGCTTGGCGCGCAGTCGCCGCGCGGACTCGTACTCGGCGACGGGGACGGCGAACTCGGCCGCGCCGGGCACCGAGGGCGGAATCACCCCGGTGCTGCCGACCGCGTAGATGACGTGGTCGTAGTCCAGTGCGCGGCCGGAGGCGAGGCGCACCGCGCGGGCGGCGGTGTCGATGCGCGTGGCGTCGTCGACGACCAGGTGGATGCCCTCGCCCAGCAGCGTGCCGTAGTCCGCCGTGACCTGTCCGGTCCCGGCGAGGAACTGGTGCAGCCGGATCCGGTCGACGAACTCCGGGCGGGGATTGACCAGGGTGATGTCGATGTCGTCGCGCCTGCGCAGCCGGTTGGCCGCGAGTGTTCCGGCGTAACCGCCGCCGATGACGACGACCTTGTGGGGTGTGGGGTGTCCGGACATGACGAGGTTTCCCTTCTCGGTCTCGGCAGGCGTTCGGGGCCTGCGTCCGGTCCGACAACACAGCGCCCCGGAATGTGAGGCGGAGTGCCGACCTGACAGTTCGCGGTGCTGCCTGGTCGAACCGGTAGGGAAGACACGAGCGAGGGAGCGGGGACACCATGACCTTTCAGTCCGAGTCCGGGGACGGCGGGCCCGACCCGAGCCTGACCGTGATCATGAGCGAGCGGCGTCAACTGATCAATCTGGCGTATCGGCTGCTCGGCTCGCTGGCCGACGCCGAGGACGTCGTCCAGGAGACCTACACGCGCTGGTACGCCATGTCCCGGCAGCAGCGCGACGCCATCGACTCTCCGGGTGCCTGGCTGACCAGGGTCGCCGGCCGCATCTGTCTCAACGTGCTCTCCTCGGCACGCGCCCGGCGCGAGACGTACGTGGGCGAGTGGATCCCCGAGCCGCTGCCCGAGCCCGCGGAGTGGACGAGCGGCCGGGCGGGAGGCGATCCGGCCGACCGCATCACCCTGGACGAGTCGGTCAACATGGCGTTCCTCGTCGTGCTGGAGTCGATGACCCCGGCCGAGCGGGTGGCGTTCATTTTGCACGACGTCTTCCGCTACCCCTTCGCCGAAGTGGCCGAGATCGTCGGCCGTACCCCGGCGGCCTGCCGCCAGCTCGCCAGCTCGGCCCGCCGCCGCCTCCGCGACGCGCAGGCGCCCGCCACTCCGGCGGCCCAGCGGGCCCGGATCGTCAAGGACTTCAAGCTGGCCCTGGAAGCCGGGGACATCGACGCACTCATCGGCCTGCTCGACCCCGGCGTCACGGCGACCAGCGACGGCGGCGGCCTGGTCAGCACCCTGCTCCACCCGGTCGAGGGCGTCGAGCGGATCGTGCGCTCGCTGGTCCACCTCGAAGGCAGGCTGAGCAACCTGACGATGCTGGAGCGTACGGTCAACGGCCAGCCCGGCCTGATCGCCCAGGAGGACGGCGTCACCGTGTCGGTGTACGCGTTCGAGGTCGCGGGTGACCGGATCAAGCACATCTGGGCGATACGCAACCCCGACAAGCTCCGGCCGTGGACGTAGGCCGCCGACTTCCCGCGCGAGTGACCTTCCCCGGGCCGACTGGCGCGCCGGGCCGGATCGCCCCGGCCCGCGGCGCGGGTGGGCCATCTTCGGAGCGCGGCCAGGTAATCGTCCCCCTCGCGCCTGCCACGGGCGGCGGGCGGTGGGCGGGCGGGGGGTGTCATGGCGGTCTTCGCTCTCCTGGTGATCGCCGCCATCGCGCTTCGGACCGCTGGGCCCGGTCGAACGTCACCTTCGATCGGAAAGCGGGAGGCCGGTCCGCATCGCCCTTCCCGGCAGCGGCGTCGCTGAACGGGTGCCTCGGCGACGGGAGCGGATCGCGCAGGTCGAGCCTGGTCACCAGCCAGTAGACCGCGCCCAGGATGGCGGCCGTGCCGGCGATGGCCGTCAGCGCGATCAGTGCTCGCTGCCGTTGCCCCCTGGTGGAACCGTCGCGGGTCGACGGGACGCCCATCTTCGTCTCGAGGGCTTCGCAGTCTTCGCACTCGTCCGACTGCCGGGTGACGGTGACGTCATCGCCGCCGACCGGGCCTGACTCCGCTCCGCGCGCCCGGCCCGCGGTGTCGGCGCCCTCGTCCGCTTTTCGCCTCGGCCGCTCACCGCGCCGCGAACTCCTGCCCGTCCGCCCCTGCACCCCGAGTGGCGCGCGATCGGGATGCGGACGCACCCAGCGCACGCCGCCATCCCCGTCATCGCCCCCGTCATCGCCCCCGTCATCGTCGTCGCCCCCGTAGTCGCCTCGGTCGTCACCCTCGTCGTCATCGTCATCACCGTCGTCGTCGGCCGCCGCGACGCTCGCGAAGCCGGGGACGGACACCGAATCGGACGTCTGCCAGGCCGGAGGCATTGGCGCTGCGGCGTACAGGAAGGCGGCTGCGGCGGTGAGCAAACGCCACCTCAATCGTCGCCTCAACCCCGCCCCCTTTACCTCTCGGCTGCGTCCCACTGTGGCGGCCGGTGGTTGGATCAGTGTGAGCCGACGATGAGAAAGCTCTCATCCACCAGCTCCCGGGCGAACCCGGCGACCGCGAAGGATGACAGGGACGCCGGGGGACGCCGGAGGACGCCGGGCGGCATCCCCCGGCGTCCGGCCAGAACGGCGCCCTCCCCCGTTCTCGGCCGCTCCCCCGTTCTCGACCGATCTCGCCGGACAGCCGCAGGTGAGGCGCGGTGTCTCCGATCGACTTGAGTTCGCCTATAGGCGAATACCTAGCGTCGGTCCCATGACAGAGAACAACCTCACTGGCCGGGTCCGCATCGCCGTGGTGATCGGGAGCGTGCGCAAGCCCAGACTGGCCGATCCGCTCGCCGCGTGGCTGGAGCACGAGCTCACCGAGATCGACTGGCTCGACCTCGACCTGATCGACCTGGCCGCGGTCTCGCTGCCGATGCAGGACCTGCAGCCGGGCGGCGGGGCGGCGTCGCCGATCGCGGGACGGCTCGCGGACGCCGACGGATTCGTGTTCCTCGTGCCGGAGTACAACCACAGCTTCCCGGCTCCGGTGAAGAACGTGATCGACTGGCACTTCGTCGAGTGGGCGTACAAGCCGGTCGCGTTCGTCGGGTACGGCGCCTCCGGCGGCATCAGGGCCGTCGAGCAACTGCGTACGGTCTTCCCGGAGCTGCGGGCCACCACGGTCCGGGAGTCGGTGCTGATCCCGATGGCGTGGGAGCACCTCGACGCCACCGGCCGGTTCGTTCCTCCGCCGGGCACGGTCCAGGCGCTGCACGCGATGATGACCGAGCTGCGTACGTGGGCGGGCGCCCTGCGCTCCATCCGGGTCCCCGACCTGGTCGGCCGGACATGAGCAGGCTGACGGGGCCGGAGCTGCGCGCCGCGGTGGTGCTGGCGTTCGGCGGGTTGATGGCGGTGCTGGACGCCACGATCGTCGCGGTGGCGCTGCCGCACCTGATGGCGACGTTCGGCACGTCGTTGACCGCCGCGCAGTGGATCATCACCGCGTACACGCTCGCGATGGTCGCGACGATGCCGCTCGCGGCCGGTCTCGCCGCCCGCTGGGGCGCCCGGCGCGTGTACCTGGGGGCGCTGGTCGGCTTCGCGGTCGCCTCCGCTCTCGCGGGCGCGGCCGACGGCCTGGGCTGGCTGATCGCGGCGCGCGCGGCGCAGGGCCTCAGCGGTGGCCTGATGACGCCACTCGGGATGGCGATCGGGTTCGGCGCGGTCGCGCAGGAACGCCGCGGCCGGATGATGGCGATCACCGGCGTGCCGCTGCTGATCGGGCCGATCCTGGGGCCGGTGCTCGGCGCGCTGCTCCTGGGCGCCGGGTCGTGGCGGGCGCTGTTCTTCATCACGGTGCCGCTGGCGCTGCTGGGCGCCGCCGGTACGCTGGCCTGGCTGCCGGCCGATCCCGCGGGCGGGCGGCGGGTCCGGCTCGACCTGGCCGGGGCGATGCTGCTGGTCCCGGGCATCGTCGCGGTGGCCTACGGCATCAGCGCCCAGGACGGCCCGTCCTGGGCGCGGATCGCCACGGTCGCCGTCGGCGCGGTGCTGGTCGCGGTGTTCTCGGCGCGGGCGCTGACCCATCAGGAGCCGCTGTTGCGGATCGGTCTCCTGCGCAACCCGACGTTCGGCCGGGGCGCCGCCGTCCTGGCCCTGTACGCGGCCCCCTACTTCGGCTCGGCCGTGTTGATGCCCGCCTACGTGCAGATCCTGCGTTCGGACAGCGCGGCGGTCACGGCCGCGCTGATGATCCCCGGCGCGGTCGGCATGGGCGTCAGCCTGCAGATCGCCGCCCGGCTCCTGGAACGGCTCGGGCCCCGGCTGGTCGTCGGGACCGGGCTCGGCCTGGCCATCGGCTCGGGTCTCCTCCAGGTGGCCGTCCTCCGGCCGGACACCCCCTACCTGGTGCTCGGCCTGCTCGGGCTCCTCCAGGGCGCGGGCACGGGCGCGATCATGATGCCGACGATGTCCGGTTCCAGCCGCGATCTCACCGGGCCCGACCTGGCCTCGGGCTCCGCGCTCCTGTCGCTGGTGAGCACGATCTCCAGCGGCATGGGCACGGCGGCGGTCAGCGCGCTGTTCACGTTCCTGGCCGCCGTGATGACCGGCGGCGGTTCGCTCGCGGCCCTGGACGCTCTGGGGGCGGCGGCCAGGGCAGCCGACGCGGACACCATCGTGGACTCCCTGCGCCTGACCCAGGTGGCGGCCCTCACGGTGATGGCGCTCGCCCTGGCAGTACGGTTGCGCTCGCCACGCCATGCCCCGGCGATACTGGACCGGCAGGAACCATCAGCGAACGCGGGACGTACACCATGACCACCACCGAACACCTCGCCCGCTCACTCACGGTCGGGGAGGTGGCCAGGGCCGCCGGGGTGACGGCCAACGCCGTCCGCTTCTACGAGCGCTACGGGGTGATCAGCGGTCACCGGAGCAGCGGCAACGCCCGCCGCTTCAGCATCGACGCGGTCTGCAGGATCAGGCTCGCGCTCGCCGCGCAGCGCGTGGGCATCACGCTCAAGGAGAGCGCCGGCATCCTGTCCCGCATCCCGCAGCTCTCACCCGATCTCGGCCAGTGGGCGGCGGCGGGTGAGGAGCTCGTCCGGATCGGCCGTACCCGCATCAGCGAGCTCCAGGCGACCGTGAACGAGCTGGCCACGCTCGACTTCCTCCAGTCGGAGGTCTCGGAGGGCCGCCCGCGGGGCTGAGCTGGGCCCGGGTGCTCGGCCGTGATCGCGTTCGAGCACCTGCGGGACGCGTTCTCCTCCTGAAGGGTCAGGTGCTGGGAGAAATCATCGCCCCGGCCGAATCCCGCGGGCTCGGTGGCCGACCGCCGTGGGGCCGAAATCCGGCGGAACCGTACGCCGATCCACAAGGTGCCGCCATCTCACCGGTGAACGTCGCGTGTACCGCGCGGAACCGCCACGGCACGAGAATCTCGCGGGGTCGCGAACGCTCCACCACGGCCCGGTCACGGTATCTCCGAAAGGAGCACTTTCGGATATGAGGAAATCGAGTAAGCGGCGTCCTGTCTTCCGGTAAATCCGAAAGAGAATTCCGTGGCCACCGCTATTCGTTCGGGACGGGCGCATTCCGGGAACGCGGCAGGAAAAAAGAGGAATTACGGTCCCGGCCTGCCGCCGATCGCGCGAATTTGAGTCTGGACACGAAAGATCGCGCATGTTACTCATAGGGCGCGGCTGCTGATCACTTATGCCGCCTTTACGTCCCCGCGTGCACCCCCTCGCCCCGGAGTTCGTCGTGATCAGTAAACGCATGCCCTGGTTATGCCTGGCCGCATCCATCTCCCTGGTGATCCCGCTGGTCGTCTCCGGCACCCAGCCGAGGCCCGCGGAGGCGTCCGAGTCCGCCTCCGTCTGCGTCCCCGGTCCCCCGCCGCAGGAGCCGCGGGCCGAGCAGCCCGCCTTCGAGGTCGCCGCCGACGAGGCGCCCAAGACGATCACGCATGACGAGGCGCGGCTGAACATCGGCGCCCGGGCGCTGGACGAGCAGACCGAGATCGGCATCACGCCGCTCACCGAGGCGGAGCTGCCCGCGCTCGGAGCCGGGATGGAGAACGTGACCGAGGGGCCGCGCAGCGGTTACCGGTTCACCCCGACGCCGTTCGAGTTCGAGCAGGACATCACGGTCAGCCTCCCGTACGACCCGAACGAGGTGACCGCCACCGGGCTCACCCCGCAGGACGTGCGCACCTTCTACTACGACGACCAGAACGCCTGCTGGCGGGCCCTGGAGCGGGTCTCCGTGGACGAGCGGACCGGCGTCGTCGTCTCGCGCACCGACCACTTCACCATCATGGTCAACGCGGTGCTGAGCACGCCGGAGGCGCCCGAGCAGGCGTCGTTCGACCCGACGCAGATCAAGGGCATCCAGGCCGCCGACCCGTCGACCGGGGTGAGCCAGATCGGCACGCCGACGGCCAACGAGCAGGGCGCGGCCCGGCTGGCGTACCCGATCGAGCTGCCGCAGGGCCGGGCGGGCCTGCAGCCGTCGCTGGCCGTCGGCTACACCTCCTCCGCCGTGGGCGGCTGGATGGGGCTGGGCTGGGACCTGGCCGTGCCGTCGATCGGCATCGACACGCGGTGGGGCGTGCCGCGGTACGACGCCGCGCGGGAGACCGAGACATACCTGATGGGCGGGGAGCAGCTCACCCCGGTCGCGCACCGGGCGGCGCCGCGGGCCCGCGCCGAGGACAAGGTGTTCCACCGCCGGGTGGAGGGCGCGTTCACCCGGATCGTCCGGCGCGGCGACTCGCCGAAGACCTACACCTGGGAGGTCACCGACAAGTCCGGCACGACCTGGCGGTACGGCGGCGAGGGCGCCACGCTCGCCGACGACGCGGGCAACGTCTACCAATGGGCGCTGCGCGAGGTGCGCGACCTCAACGGCAACACGATGCGCTACCAGCACACGCTGGTCGAGGACGCCGGGGTGAACGGCGGCTCCGTGACCGGCCGTGCGCTGTACCCCAAGAAGATCACCTACACCGGCCGCGGGGAGACCGACGGGCCGTACTCGGTGACGTTCGTGCGGGACCGGGAGCTGGGCGAGCAGCGGCGCGGCGACGTGACGATCGACGCGCGGGGCGGGTTCAAGCACGTGCTGGCCGACCTGCTGCGCCGGGTCGAGGTCCGGCTGAACGACGAGCTGGTCCGCCGCTACGACTTCGGCTACACGCAAGGGGCGTTCCACAAGACGCTGCTGAGGACGATCCAGCAGTACGACGCCGCCGGGAAGCTGTTCGCCGACCACGAGTTCGGCTACTTCGACGACATCCGCGACGCCGCCGGCCGGTACGAGGCGTTCGCCAGGGTCGACTGGACCTCCCCCGACGACGGGCTGGGCAACGGCCTGGTCAACGGCGTACGTCCGGGCGCGGGCGAGGCCGGCGCGCTCAACGCCAACACCTCCACCAGCGCGGGCGGGCACCTGTACGTCGGCTTCGGCACCAATGACCGCAAGACGGGCTCCGTCGGCGTGAAGGCGGGCTTCAGCCGCAGCTCGGACGAGGGGCTGCTGGCCCTGGTGGACGTGGACGGCGACAACCTGCCGGACAAGGTCTTCCGTGACGGCGACGGCCACGTCTTCCGCAAGAACCTGTCGCGGCCGGGCGGCCAGCCCAGGTTCGCCGAGCAGACCACCCCGCTGCGGAACCTGCCGGGGATCTTCGGTGAGACCGCCAGCACCCGTACGGTCGGCACCGAGGCGTACCCCGGGGCCGGCGCGGTGCAACTGGACTACGTCGACACGATCAGCACCACCGAGCGGTACTTCAGCGACGTCAACTCCGACGGCGTCACCGACCTGGTGAACGGCGAGGGCGTGCTGTTCGGCCGGGTCGGCCCCGACGGGACGCCGGTGTACGGGGCGGCGTCGGACACGCCGGTCCCGGTGGGCGACAGCGAGGTGGACGGCGACGGCCTGCTGCCGGACTACGCGGCCGACCGGGAGCGGCGGATCGCCTCGTTCCCGCTGGTGGACAGCCTGCGCAGGTGGACCGCGCCGTACGACGGCACGGTCCGCGTCAGCGGCGCGGTACGCCTGGCCGAGCCCGGCGGCGACCTGCCCGCCTTCGCCAGGCCCGACGGGGTGCGGGTGGCGGTCCAGCACGAGGGCACCGAGCTGTGGTCGGCCCGGATCCAGGCCGATGACCACGGCGAGCACACCCCGGAGGGGACCGACGCGGTACGGGTCCGGCGGGGCGAGCACCTGTACTTCCGGGTCGGCTCCGTCCTGGACGGCGCGGCCGACGAGGTGGCCTGGGACCCGAGGATCGCCTACACCGACGTGGCGGAGGCGGCCGACGCCAACGGCCTGTCGCTGACCTCCTACACCGCCTCGGCGGACTTCACCCTGGCCGGGCGCACGTCCAAGGTGACCGCCCCGGCGGACGGCACCCTCACCCTGACCGGCCCGCTCACCAAGAAGGCCGCCACCACCGACGACCTCACCGTCGTCATCACCCGGGCCGGGCAGCCGGTCCTGGAACGGCGGGTGGCGGCGGCGTTCACCGGTGAGGTGCCGGTGGACCTGTCGCTGCCGGTCACCCGGGGCCAGGAGCTGTCATGGCGGATCAAGGTGGACTCGCCGATCGACGTGGCCGCCGTGGAGTGGACCCCCACGGCGAGCTACGCGGCGGCGGGCGCCCTGGCCGGTCCCGCCGCGGCCGACGAGCGGTTCGAGCAGCAGATCAGCGCACCGTACGACATCGACACCTACCCGGTCTCGAACGCGACCGCGCCGCCGCGGCCGTACACCGTGGCCGAGGGCGGGACCCTCACGGTCACGCCCCAGGTGAGCGTGGCGGAGGGCGGCAGCGGCCAGGCGGTGTTCACCGTCAAGAAGCGGGGCGCCCTGCTGGCCAAGCACGTGGTCGAGCTGGGCGCCGAGCCCGTGCCGGTGCAGGTCGAGGCCGCGGCGGGCGACGAGCTGTACTTCGACGTCACCGCCGCCGCCCCCGACGCGGTCGCCGGGGCATCGGTCCTGGTGAACGGGGCCGAGGCGGCGGCGACCGTGCACAGCCCGGCGGCCGAGGGCGTGTACGGGCGGCCCTACCGCGGCTGGGCGACGGTCGGCTACAACGGCAACGGCGACCGGGCCACGCAGCCGGTCCGCGAGGCCGACCTGGAGCGGCTGGAGGACGTCAAGGCGCAACTGCCGGAGCGGGTCGACCCGGCGGCCGACCGGGAGGCGTTCGAGCGGGACCCGCGGATCGCCCCGCCCGACGCGATCCTGTTCTCGCCGGACCCGGCGCAGCGGCGGTGGGGCTCGGGCGAGGAGTCCTGGATCGCGGCCGGGACGGCGGCCAGCTCGCGGCTCGGCGGCCAGTCGATCGGGCTGCCCACCGCCGCCGACGTGTCCGGCGTGCGGGCGGTGCCGCGCATGTCGCGCTCCCAGCAGATCTCGCTGACCGGCGGCGTCGGCGGGGAGGTCGGCAGTGCCGGCGGCAGCGTCGCCACCGGCACCTCCAGCGGCGAGCTGGACTACCTCGACATGAACGCCGACGGGTTCCCCGACGTGGTCGGCGCGGGCGGCATCCAGTACACCGACCCGACCGGGGTGCTGGGCGCGACCCGCGGCGACATGCCCGACGGGGCCGTACGGTCGGCGCGCAACGTCGCGGGCAACGCCAACGCGGGCAGCGCGGCCCGTACGATCACCACCGGCCGCGGCCAGGCCGCCCCCAACGGCGACACCTCGGCCAACACCTCAGCGGCGGGCAACGACATGCCGCCGCTCGGCGTGGGCGGCAACCTCGGCTCCGGCTCCTCCGACGCCAAGTCGGACCTGCTCGACATCAACGGCGACGGGCTGCCGGACCGGGTCTACGAGGACGGGCGCGCGGCGCTGAACCTGGGCTACCGGTTCGCCGCGCCGGAGCCGTGGCCGGGCGGGCCGCTGAACGACGCCGGTAACGACAACGCCGGGGTGAACATCGGCTTCAACACCGACTTCTACGGCTTCGCCGGAGGAGCGTCGTTCAACCAGGGCGACAGCTCCAGCTCCGCCACGCTGGCGGACGTCAACGGCGACGGCCTGGCCGACCGGGTCTTCGCCGGCACGCCGATCAAGGTGGCGGTCAACACCGGCAACGGGTTCGCCGCCCCGGTCGAGTTCGGCGGCAGCCTGCCGGGACTGAACGGCGACGCCAACGCCAAGCTGGGCGCCGGGGCGTACTTCACGGTCGCGATCGGCATCGGGCTGTTCGGCATCGGCGGATACCTCATCATCAACCCCGGCGCGGACACCTCCACGGGGGCCTCGCGCGCCGAGCAGATGCTGCGTGACCTCAACGGCGACGGCTTCGCCGACCACCTGGCCTCCACCTCGGACGACCAGCTCACGGTGGCCGCCAACCAGACCGGCCGCACCAACCTGCTCAAGACCGTCACCCGGCCGCTGGGCTCCACGATCGAGCTGGACTACGCCCGCGACGGCAACACCTACGACCAGCCGGGTTCGCGGTTCGTGCTCAGCTCGGTCAAGACGGACGACGGCCTGGCCGGGGACGGGCCGGACGTCCAGCACAGCACGTTCGCCTACTCCGGCGGCGTCTACGACCGGCTGGAGCGGGAGTTCCTCGGCTACGGCAAGGTCGTCACCCAGCATCGCGACCGCGCCGGTCAGGTGTTCAGAACGCTCACCCACGAGTTCGACACCGGCGGCCACTACACGCGGGGCCTGCTCACCCGTACGGCCACCGCGGACGCCGGGAACCGGCTGTTCACCGAGACGGTCAGCGCGTACGAGCTGCGCGACGTCGCCACCGGCGGACCCGGCGACGGCGACAGCACCGGCGCGGCGATCTTCCCGATGCTGGTCCGCACCGATCAGCGCTGGTACGAGGGCCAGGCCGAGCCCGGCAAGCAGACCCGCACCGAAATGGCCTACGACCGGTTCGGCAACGTGACCAGGACGGTCGACCGCGGCGAGAGCGGCGAGGCCGACGACGTGGTCACCACCGTGGGCTACGCCGACTGCGGCGCCGCCTACGTGGTCGGCACGGCGAACTCCTCCGAGGTGCGCGGCGGCGGCGCGGTGATGCGGCGCAGCACCTCCGACGTCGACTGCGCCACCGGCACCGCGACCCGGCACCGCGCCGAACTCACCGACGGGTCGGACGCGGTGACCGACGCGACGTACAACGCCGACGGCATGATCAGCACGCTGACCCAGCCGGCCAACCACCGGGGGCAGCGCTACAAGCTGACCTACGGCTACGACGACGTGACCGGCACGTACGTCACCTCGGTCCTTGACAGCTTCGGCAACCGTTCCACCGCCACACACGACCTCAGGTTCGGCCGGACCCTCGTCTCCGCCGACGTCAACAACCAGCGGCTGGTCCACACCTACGACGACGCCGGCCGGCTGGCCACCGTGACCGGCCCGCACGACCACGGGGCAGGGAAGCCGACCGTCGCCTTCGAGTACCACCCGGAGGCGACGGTCCCGTACGCCGTCACCCGCCACCTGGACCGGGCCGGGGACGGGACGGTCAAGGCCGACACGATCGACACCGTCACGTTCACCGACGGCTCCGGCCGCGTCGTGCAGACCAAGAAGGACGCGACCGTCGGCGGCGTGGACATGATGACGGTCTCCGGCCGGCTCGTCTTCGACGAGTTCGGCCGGACGGTCGGGCAGCACTATCCGGTCACCGAGCCCAAGGGCGCATGGAACGCCGGGAACACGGCGTTCAACCCGGCGTTCGACACCGTCCGGCCGACCGAGACCGGTTACGACGTGCTGGACCGCACCCTGCGCGTCGTGCTGCCCGACCAGACGCAGACCGTCACCGCGTACGGCTTCGGCAACGACCGCGCGGGCGCCCGGCAGTTCGAGACCGCGGTCACCGACGCCGAGGGCAACACCACCCGCACCCACACCGACGTGCGGGAACAGATCACCTCCGTCCGCCAGCCGAGCGCGGTCAACGGCGGCCCGCCCATCTGGACGAGCTACGCCTACGACCCGCTCGGCCGGCTCACCCGGGTCACCGACGACCAGAACAACCACACCACCAGCGCGTACGACCGCTTCGGCCGCCGCACCACGGTGACCAGCCCCGACGCCGGCCGGACCACCACCGGCTACGACCTGGCCGGGAACGTGACCAGCAGGGTCACCGCCAACCTGGCCGCCAGGGACAAGAAGATCACCTACGGGTACGACTTCGACCGGCTGGTCTCGATCGACTACCCGACCTTCCAGGCCAACGACGTCCGCTACACCTACGGCGAGCCCGGCGCGGCCCACAACGCCGCCGGCCGGCTCACCAAGATCGAGGACGCGGGCGGCGTGACCACCCGCCAGTACGGACCGCTCGGCGAGGTCGTGTCGGAGACCAAGGTGCTGCCGGGGCCCGGCCCGCACGCCAAGACCTTCACCACGGGCTACCGCTACGACAGCTTCGGCCGGGTCCTCCAGCTCACCTACCCCGACGGGGAGGTGCTGACCTACGGCTACGACTCCGGCGGTCAGGTGATCTCGGCCACCGGGGCCAAGGGCGGCCACACCTACGCGTACCTGCGCAGTCTGCACTACGACAAGTTCGAGCAGCGCATCCACATGGCGCTGGGCAACGGCACCGCCACCACGTTCACCTACGACGCCGCCGACCGCAGTCTCGCGCTGGTCAACTCCACGCTGCCCACCGGGTACGCGTTCCAGCACCTGCGCTACGGCTACGACGACGTCGGGAACATCACCCGCCTGCAGAACGACACCGACATCCCGGGCCCGTCCACGACGCCCAAGCTCGGCGGGCCGTCCACGCAGACCTACATCTACGACAACCTCCACCGGCTGACCCAGGCGAGCGGGCAGTACACGCCGGACGTCGACAAGACCGACACCTACGCCTACCGCACGACGTACGACACGATCAACAACGTCGTCGGCAAGCACCAGCGGCACGCCGTGGTCCTGGGCAACGGCAGCGAACAGGTGCAGCAGGACACCACCTACACCCACGTCTACGAGTTCGCCGGCTCCCGCCCGCACGCGCCCACCGAGGTCGGCCCGCACGAGATGCGCTACGACGCCAACGGCAACGTCGTCGACCAGGTCTCCGACGTGCTGCCGGGCAAGCCGCGCAGGCAGCTCGTCTGGGACGAGGACAACCGGCTGGCCTGCGTCCACGACCACGCCAAGAACGACACCAGGCCGCAGGACCCGTCCGCCTGCTACGACCGGGGCAAGCCGCCCACGGTCCGCTTCACCTACGACGACCAGGGCCAGCGGGTGGTCAAGGACGGTCCGCAGACCACGCTCTATCCCAACCAGAACTACACGGCCCGCAACGAGACCGAGTTCAAGCACGTCTTCGTCGGCACCACCCGCGTCGCCACGAAGGCCGCCAAGCCGGGCGCCGCGTACGAGAAGGACCAGTTCTTCTACCACGGCGACCAGGTGGGCTCCACCACGTTCGGCACCGACGGCACCGGCCGGCTGGCCGAGCACGTCAACTACTTCCCCAGCGGTGAGACCTGGGTCGACGAGCGGCCGAGCCAGCAGAACCCGTACCGGTTCTCCGGCAAGGAGCTGGACCCGGAGACCGGCTACTACTACCACGGCGCCCGCTACTACGACCCCAGGACGGGCCTGTGGAAGTCCGCCGACCCCGTCATCGGCGACTATCTCGACGGCGAGGGCAACAACGGCGTCTACAACCCCGCCAACCTCAACCTGTACGGGTACGGCTACCAGAACCCCGTCCAGAACACCGACCCCGACGGCAACCTCGTCTTCCTCGTCCCGGCCGCCATCCTGGTCGGCAAGGGCGTCATGTGGGGCATGACCGCCTACAGCGCCTACCAGGGCGCCAGAGCGGTGGCCGGCACGGTCAGCGACGTCGCCGAGGGCAGGAAGACCTGGCAGGAGGGCGCCACCGAGGCCGGGTGGGCGGTGGCCGAGGCGGGCGCGGAGGCCGCTCTCGGCCGGTTGAGGGTGGTCGAGCGCGCGGCCGACTGGGTGGGCAACACCCAGGTCGGCCGGCGGGCCGCCGACTGGGTGTCGGACCGGGTCGGCTCCGTGACGTCGGGGAACGGCTCCGTCACCCGCCGGATCACGGACTGCCTGCTCAACAGCTTCACTCCCGAGACCGAAGTCCTGATGGGCGACGGGACGACCAAGCCGATCGCGGAGGTCGAGGTCGGGGACGAGGTCCTCGCCACCGATCCGGAGAGCGGCCGCACCGAGCCGAGCCGCGTCACCGACCTCATCACCGGCGACGGCGACAAGCACCTCGTCAAGGTCACCGTCAGCGGCGACGCCGACGGCGAGGGCGGCGGGGGCGGCGGCGGGACCTCCTCCATCACCGCGACGGACGGACACCCCTTCTGGGTCGCGGACCCGGGCCGCTGGGTCGACGCCGAGGACCTCAAGCCCGGGATGCTGCTCCGCACGTCCGCCGGCACCTACGTGCAGGTCGAGTCGGTCACCGCGTGGACGGCGGCGCAGCGGGTCCACAACCTGACGGTCGCGGACCTGCACACGTACTACGTGGTCGCGGGCGGCACGCCGGTCCTGGTCCACAACAGCCTTCCGTGCGGACCGGTCACCTACGGCGCGACGGCGATGAGCGAGTTCGCCATCAAGTACCGGCGGGAGAAGGGCATCCCGTCGACCCAGAACGTCGCGGTGTACCGGGTGCGGCACGCGGACGGCAGGGAAGAGGACATCCCCTTCGTCAACACGCCGTTCGGCCCTCACTCCGAGGCCCACGCCGACACGGCCCTCGCGGGCATCGACCCGAAGTCGGTGGTGGCGGTCTTCTCCGAACGCGCGTTCTGCACCAGGGCGGGCCATGAGTGCGCGGCGCGGATGAGCCGCTACACGAACGCGAAACTGTCGTGGTCGTTCGAGGAGGACGAGTACGCGCCATCGGCCATCCAACGCGCCGTCTGGGGACGAGGAGGGCACCCTTGACGCCGCACCCGCCCTGACAGGCCCGGCCGTCCCGGGGTCCGCCCCGGGACGGCCGGGGCGTGCCCTCGGCGGGGTCACAGATCCAGGACGACACCCCACCAGAACGTCTTCTTCGAGGTGATCGCGGCCGGGTCGCGGGCCCGGAAGGCCGTCAGCACTTCATGGCCCAGCTCCCGGACGCCGGCGTAGAAGTCGGGCGGCGGCTGCGGGCCGGTCGCGGCGCGCAGGGCCTCGACCTCGGCCTCGCCCGCCCGCGCCCACTGCTCGGCCAGCACCGGGACGAGCCGGTGCCAGCGCCAGGCCAGCTCGACCCAGCTCGCCACGGACGAGTCGACCGGCGCGAGCGTCCCGGTGTCCGGGAAGTGCGCGGCGAGCTGGGGATGGACCTCCGCCCTGGCGGGCACGGGATGGACCACCCGCCCCGTGCCCCGCTCGGCCAGATGGGGCACCCCGGCGTAGACGCCCACCCGGTAGTAGGCGCTGCCCTCCCGCTCCAGCTCCGGCTCCTTCCCGCGCTGGTAGTCAGCGGAGATCCCGTAACGGCCGTCGTCTCTGGGGCCCGGCAGCCCATGGCGCCACAGGAGGTCTTTGTCCTGCCGGGGCAGCGCCCAGTCGTCCCGGCCCACCGGCGGGAGCAGCGAACGGCCGTCGCCGACCAGGTCGGCCAGATCGGCCGCGAGAATGCGGCGTACCTCCGCACGCGCCTCGTCTGTGTTCACCGGTCCTCCGGGAGTCTCGGGTCCTGCGGGCACACCGGACACTGCACGCACGACACTATCGGCGGCCGCGAGGGCCCGCCGCCCCTGCCCGAGGCCCGGAAGCCGTGAGCAGACCGAGATCGTTTTCGCCTAGAGTGAGGCACGTGTGGTATGCGCTCATTGTCCTGGTGGTGCTCGCCGCTGCCCTCGCCGCCGCGCTGGTCGCCGTCCGGCGCACGCTCGTCGTCGTGCGGGTGAGCGGGGTGAGCATGTGGCCGACGTACCGGCCGGGTGACCGGGTGCTGGTCCGCCGTGCCGCCGCGGGCCGGGTGCGGCGCGGCGAGGTGGTGGTGTTCGAGTCGGCGGGGCCCTCGGGGTGGGGCACCGGGCCGCTGCCCGCGCCGCAGGCCGCCGCCTGGACCATCAAGCGGGTGGCCGCGCTGGCGGGCGACCCGGTGCCGGACGACGTGGCGGCGGCGGTGGCGGCCGAGCCGGGCGCCCCGGTTCCCGAGGGCGCGCTCGTGGTCCTGGGAGACGGCGAGTCCAGCGCCGACTCCCGGATGTGGGGCTACCTGCCGGCCGACCGCGTGCTGGGCGTGGCCGTGCGGAGGATGTCCTCGGGCGCCTCCGGCGCGCCGCCGCCCACGCCACCATCCACGCCGCCGCCCGCGCCGCCGGTCTCGTAGCCGCTGGCCTGCAGGGTGAACAGCCGGGCGTACTCGCCGCCCGCCGCCATCAGCTCGTCGTGCGTGCCGCGTTCGATGATCCGGCCGTCGCTGAGCACCACGATGAGGTCGGCGTCCCTGACGGTGCCGAGCCGGTGCGAGATGAGCACGCTCGTCCGGTCGCCTCGGTGGCGGCGCAGGCTGGTGTGCACCTCGTGCTCCGCCTCGGCGTCGAGGCCGGAGCTGGGCTCGTCCAGGATGAGCAGGTCCTGGCGCACGCGCATGAGGGCGCGGGCGAGTGCCAGGCGCTGCCACTGCCCGCCGGACAGGGCGACCCCGGTCTCGTCGCGGTCGCCGAAGATGCGGCTGAGCATGGTGTCGTAGCCGCGCGGCAGCGCGGTGAGCGTCTCGTGGACGCCCGCCTGGCGGGCCGAGTCGTGGACGCGTTCGAGGTCGCCGGCGGCGGTGAGGTCGCCCAGCGCTATGTTCTCGGCGGCGGTGAGGTCGTAGTCCATGTAGTCCTGGAAGACCGCGCCGATCCGCGCGCGCAGGTCGGCCGGGCTCGCTTCGCGCAGGTCCACGCCGTCCCAGGTGATCTGGCCGCGCACCGGGTCGTACAACCGGCACAGCAGCTTGACCAGCGTGCTCTTGCCCGCGCCGTTCACCCCGACGAGCGCGACCGTGCGGCCGGACGGGATGACCAGGTCCACGCCGCGCAGGATCCAGGGGTGCTCGTCGCTGTAGCGGAACCACACGTCGCGCAGCTCGATCCGGCCGCTCAGGGCGGGCAGCGGGGTGGGCGCGGCGGGGACGGGAAGGTCGGGCTCGGCCTCGACCACGGCCGTGTAGTGGCCGAACATCAGCAACGCGTTGTGGGCGTCGGCCCACTGGGTGACGATCGTGGTCAGGGCCGCCTGCACACCGGCGACGGCCGCGACGAACACCGTCACGTCCCCCACAGTGAGCTGCCCTGAGGCGGCGCTGACGACGGCCCAGAGCAGTCCCCCGGCCGCGACCACGCTGCCGAGCAGCGCCATCACGCCCTGGCTGCGCAGCGTACGGCGATCGACGTCCCGTTCGGCCCGGTTGATGCCGCGTACCTCGCCGAGCATCCGCGCACGCAGATGGTCGCCCAGGCCGAACAGCCGCACCTCCTTGGCCGCCTCCGGCTTGGTGAGCAGGTCGCCGTAGAACACCTGGCGGCGCATGGCGGGGGTGATCTCCCACATCACCTCGGCCCGCTCCCTGCTGAGCAAGAGCTGGATGCGTACGGAGGGCAGCGCAGCCACCAGGATGACGGCCACCATGAGCGGGTTGACGGCGAACAGCGTGACGACGAAGCCCGACAGGGTGATGAGCGCCTGCCCGATCGCCAGCGCCCCGGCCACCAGCCGGTCGGGCGCGTTGTGGCTGGACTCGTACGCCAGCCGGAGCGTGTCGTGGAAACTCGGGTTCTCGAAGCGGCTGAGCCCTGGATGGGTGTTGACGGCGCGGAACAGCCGGTCGTAGATGAGCAGGCGCAACGCCCTGCGCAGTTGCGCCTGCGCGTACGCCGACACGTGCGGCAGCACGATGACGGCCAGCCCGGCCACGGCCAGCCCGGCGCCCAGCGGCACCAGCGCGGCCGTCCCCTCGCCCAGTGCGAGCGCGTCGAGGACGAGTTTCGTCAGCCACGCGGTCGCGACCGGCGCCACCCCGCCGAGGACACCGAGGACGACCGAGCCGGCGGTCGCCACCGGATGCGCCTTCCAGGCGAGGGCCGCGACGACCCGGACGCGCCTGAGCATGGAGTTCGCCATCGCGTCAGTTCGCCATCCCGTTCAGACGCCCGCCGGGATCGGGAGCTCGTCCAGCGAGTGCGCCGACGCCGTGACGACGCCCTCCGCGTCCACCAGGTAGAAGCCGGGGAACGGGGGATGGTCGAAGGCGGCGTGCACCGGGCCGCCGAAGTCCTCGACGACCACGGCGCCGACGGGGGCGAGCGCGGCGGTGAAGGTCTCCGTCTTCGGCCCGCCGCCCACGACCGGCGCCATGACGCGGTCGCGGCCCAGGTGGCGGACGCGTTCGGCGAAGCCGGGCAGGTGCTCGTCGCAGGCGGAGCAGGTGGTGGCGAACATGGCGACGACGGTCGTCCCGTCCCCCGCCGTCCCCGCGCCGAAGGTGGCGCGCGAGACGGCGGCGCCGGTGGTGTCCGTGGCGGCGAACTCCGGCAGCTTCGTACCGGCGGGAGTGTAAGGGGGCGGCAGTGGAACGTCGCGCGGCGTGCCCGGACGTTCGCGAAGGCGGCGGATCACGGCCAGCATGAGCGCCAGGTTGACGATGCTCAGCGCGCCGACGAGGACGACGGCGGCCACGAGGAAGGACATCGGCGTCCCCTTCGGGGTTCGGCGAAGCGGAGGGAGGGAGGGCCCGCAACACCGCGTCCGCCGGCCAGGACCAGCCCGGCGGGCGCGGTGCGTGCCTGAGCTGCGCTGCCAGGGGCGATCAGTGGCTCACGCCCGGCAGGTCGTGCCTGGTGCCGCGGCTCAGATGCCGCAGTACGTCTTACCGGCGATGACGCAGCACCGGAAGCCGGAGGGGTGCCAGAAGCAGACGTCGGCCTCGGCGGTGGCCGACGGCAGAACCTTGCTGAGAAGACGGTCGCTCATCCTGTTCAGGGCACGGAACATGGGAGATCCTCCTCGTGGTGAGACCGGCGGCTGGGGGGATGCCGGTAAGAGCCGGGCGGGGTGATGTGGGTGATCGCCATCGCCGACAATCAGGACAATAATCAGAAAAGATCACTGACCACAAGGGCCCCAGCGGCCCCAGATTCACCCCGCGCCCAAATGCCGACAAAAATGGCCATACGTCGTCCTGACCTGCCGGGCGCATTCGGCTCGGCCGCGGGAGCGCGGCCGTTTCAGCGGGATCCCTCCACGGCGTTCACACCGCACCGGCCCGCTCCCCTACTTGTGAAGTCAATACGCCATACAAGTCTCCTGACCCTTCCTATTCCGGGCCTGGTCAGACCGTTTCAAGGAAAGGCGTTCCGCCCCTGCCTCGCATGGGTCCGTGGGGTCGCGGGAATCGTCAGCACCGTCTTACTGGACGCGTTTCAGAGCCAGCCGCGACGCGAGGCGAGCAGCCCGGCCTGGAAGCGGGTGCGCGCGCCCAGCCGGTCCATCAGCTCGCTGACCCGCCGGTGTACCGTCCGCAGGCTCACCCCGAGCTGCCGCGCCACCGCCTCGTCCTTGAGCCCGGCCGCGAGCAGCGTGAACAGCTCGGGGTCCGGCAGGTCGGCCGTACCGTCGAAGGCCCCCAGGGGCTTGGCCGGGAGCGGGAGCGCCGAGCGCCACAGCACCTCGAAGAGGGTGACCAGCGCGTCGAGCAGGGTCGAGGAGTGCACGATGACGGCGCTGTCGGCGTGGGCGGACTCGTCCGTGCTCAGCGGCAGGATCGCGCTCCTGCGGTCGGCGATGGCCAGCTTCATGGGCACCTCGGGGCTGATCCTGGCCTGCTCGCCGGCCGCCACCGACTCCTGGGCCAGGCGCAGCTTGCCGGGGATCTCCAGGGCCGAGACATCGTAGATGCCGCGTACCAGGACGCCGTGGGCGAGGCGGTCGATCTCCTCGACGTTCTGCTCGCTCGGGTCCTGGGCGTAGGGCGGGCGGTCGAGCACCAGCAGCTCCTCGGTCGCGGTCTGCTGCAACTGGGTGAAGCGCTGCACCACGGCGGCCTGCCCCTGCACGACCTCCACCAGTTCCTCCGGGGCGTGGTGTTCCAGGTGCGGCGTCTCGGCCAGCAGCGCGAGCGCGGCCAGCCGGGCCTGGGCGAGCCCCTCCTCGCGGCGCGAGATGAGGGCGGCCACCGCCACGTCGGGCCGCGTCGGCAGGAACCGGACCGGGCGGCCCGCCATGCGACTGACCAGCCCCAGCGCCTCCAGCCTGGAGAACGCGCGGCGCAGCGCCACCGTCGTACGGCCGGTGTGCACGGCCAGCTCGGGCAGGGTGGCCCGCGGGTGGCGCAGCAGGTCTCGGTAGATTCGTTCGTCATCGGCGTCGACGCCGACGGCCGAAAGCGCGTTGTCCTCAGTGTTCATGATCCGCAAGCCTGTCTGATTCCTGAAATGTCGTATATCTGCCAATCATTTGCCTAGCCTAGGCGGTCCTCCGCCCGATAGGACGTGTCATGGGACGTTCGGATGTCCCACGAGAACGGAGGCCATCTTGAAGGCTTTGACTATCGGACTGGCGACCGCACTGACGGTCTTGTCGGCCGCCGCGCCCGCAGTCGCGGATGACGACTTTGGCAATGCTGGGCACTGGCGACAGCCGTCCTGCCGAACGGTGACGAGCGACGGCTCGGTGACGTTCACGCGGAACGAGGGCCGCACGGTCACCCCGACCAGCCAGGCACCGACGCCGGTCGTATACACCCAGGGGATCGTCGCCCTCGACCGTGCGAACCAGTTGCTCGCGATGTCGAACAACGCGTTGCTGACCTCGAAGGATGCCGGCTGCACGTGGACCACCGTGGGCAAGGTGACCGGCTCGAACATCGGGCTGGTCGCCGCCACCGGGGACCGGGCCTACGCCTGGGACCGTGACGGCAACCTCTCGCTCGTCACACCGGGCGACATCACGCCGCTGACCTCACCGGCGAGCCAGGTGGTCGGCGTCGGAACCGACCGCCGCCGGGGCGACCACCTGCGGGTGTCGGACGGGGTGACCGGGCAACTGTACGACTCCAAGGACGGCGGACGCACCTGGCAGCCCGTCGGGCTGCCCGCCTGGCCGCAGAACGAGCTGCACCTCATCTACACCGCGGCCTTCGACCCGAACAACCTGGACCACGTGGTGGTGGGCGGGTCGGACACCGGCGCCCGCGTCACGTTCGACGGCGGGCGTACGTGGTCCACGTCCGAGGGGCAGGGCGACGGCATCAACACCTTCAGCGCCGTGGTCTCCCCGGCCGCGCCCAACGTCGTCTACGCGATGGGCCTCAACCTGAAGGAGATGGATCAGGGCGTGCCGTCCCAGGGCCGCCACATCTACCGCTCGACCGACGGGGGCAAGCGGTTCAGCCCCGTCGTGGACCAGGACGACGCGATCACGATCCACAACGGGCCGCTGCTGGCCGCGCACCCGACGAATCCGAACGTCCTCTACTTCGTCTACGGGACGAGCTGGGCGGGCTACGGCACCGACATCTACCGGTACGACTCCCGCCGCAACCAGGTCACGACCAACCACAACTCCTACGACCGGGTCAGCTCCATCGCGTTCAGCCCGTCGGACTCCAAGGTGATGTACCTGGGAGTGGCCGAGGAAGGATAGCGACCGCCGGGCAGCGCTCCGCTCGGAGCGCTGCCGGGTCCCTCCGGCCGGACTCCTCGCGGGCCGCTCACCCCTGCCCGTCGCGGCCGGAGTCCCGCCCGCCGGGGAGCACGGCGACGGCCTCCACCTCGACGAGCTGGTCGTCGTAGCCGAGCACCGTCACCCCGAGCAGGGTGCTGGGCACGTCGTGCTCGCCCATGTACTCCCGGTACACCTCCCACGCCGTGACCAGGTCGCTCTGCCGGGAGGAGGCCACGTACACGGTGGTCTTGACGACGTCGGCCAGTGACGCGCCCGCACCGTCCAGCGCGGTCACGAGGTTGCGCATCACCTGGTGAGCCTGACCGGCGTAGTCGCCGACCGCGACGGTGCGGCCGTCGAGGTCGAGCGGGCACGCTCCGGCCACCCAGACGAACCGGGCGGGAGTGTCGGCGACCGCGGCGTAGGCGTAGTCCACCCGCTGGGTGAGCCGGTGGTCGCGGATCAGTGTGATGGCGTTGTTCATGTCTGCTCCTCAGTGGAAGGTCTGGTCGGGCCAGCTCGGCGAGCGGCCCAGGATCGCCACGATCTCGTCCAGGCGGGATCCGCCCGGTCGTGTGAGCGCGGGTGCGAAGGCGGCTCCGGGCGCCAGGCGCGCCTCGCCGCCTGGCACGGCTCTCGCCACGTCGAGCGCCACCTCCAGCAGCTCCGGCGGGAACCCGACGTCGACGCCCAGGGTCTTGGCGAGGTCCCAGGAGTGCACCACGTAGTCGATGAGGTGAAAGCCGATCGCCTGCGCCCCGGGGAAGGACCTCCCGCTGCCGAACTCGGGCAGCGGGAACATGCGATCGAGCACCCCGTCGGCGGCGAAGGCCGTCAGGACGTGCTCGGCCGAGGCCCGGTAGCCCGCGACGGGATCGTCCCCGAGGGAGCGCAGCTTCCAGTGGGCGGGATCGCCGTCGCCCCGCGACGCGGCGGCGAAGCCGTAGTGCTGGGTGGCCATGTGCGCAAGGAGGCCGTACAGGGTCCATCCGATGCAGGGCGTGGGGCGGGACAGGTCTCCGGGTCGCACCCTGGCCACCAGCTCGACGCTGGTACGCACGGCGTGCGCGTCGAGCGCGACCAGATCGGCCTGGGCCGTCCGGTCGTCCGAAGTGGGCTTATCCATCTGCACCCGCACATAGTCTACGTGCGCTTATCATCTGTCAAATGATATTTTCTGGCTGTGACAGACCGCCCAGATCTCGCCGAGATGCTGCACCCCCTCGTCCAGTCACTGATCGCCGCCGAGCTGCCCGTACTGGCCGCGCACGGGGTCTCCATGTGGGGTTACGCCGTGCTCGGCGCCCTGGCCGACAGCTCGGTACGCACCCAGGCCGCCCTCGCGGAGGCGATCGGCGCCGACAAGACCCGCATCATCGGCACCCTCGACGGACTCCAGGCAGCCGGGCTGATCACCCGCGAGCCGGACCCCGGCGACCGCCGCGCGCGGATCCTCGCGATCACCGACGACGGCCGCCGGGTGCTCGGCTCGGCGCGGGCCGACATCCGCTCCAACGAGGACCGCCTGCTCGCCCGCCTGCCCGCGGCCGACCGCGACGGCTTCCTGCGCGCCGTCCAGGCCCTGTACGCGCTGCCCCGCGAAGAGATCACCGGAGCGCACCCGGAGCCGTGATCGACGAAGGGCGGGACTTCCGCGCCGCTCAGCGAAACGCTTTGACCAGGCGCTCGACCGTCCCCGCCGTGCGCGTCGTGGCGGAGACCTTGAGCCTCGCCTCCATCTCGGCGGTGGGACTGCCGACCCGCGTCCCGTTCTTCCTGATGACGCTCAACGCCACGCCATCGGTGATCTCGATGACGTCGACGTCGCCCCGGGCGTTGGTCCAGGGAAGAGAGGCCCCGAAGTCCTGGACGCCGTCGAAGAAGGTGAACGTCTCGCGATAGGTGCGCTCGTCACCGGCGCCGGCGAAGGGGGCGCGGTCGAGGATGGCCGCGAGCCGGTCGAGAGGGCGCACGAACGCGGCGTCGTCGTACCCGCCGGCGGTCCGCAACCGTGCCGCCGCCCGGCCCACCACCTCGCCCGGCGCGGCGTCGCCGACCTCGATGAGGACCGTCCCGTTCGTCTGGAACGACCGCGCCGACACCGCGCCCGCCTCGCGCAGCGCCCCTTCGAGCGTCGCCCGGTCGGGGCTCTTCGGATGGCCCAGGTTCATGTTCCGGTAGAAGACGACGAAGGCGGTCGACATACGTACGGCGCTCCAGACCTCGCGGCGACCGACCCCGCCTCACACGGCCCGCCGGTCTCTTACCGTGCCAGCTTAGGGAGGATCGCGGATGCTCTCCGCCCTCGGAGTCCTCCGGCCCGGCCCCCGGTGAAGGCCGCTGCCTCAGGTGGTGGCCCGGGCCAGGACGATTCCGCCGACGATCAGGGCGAGGGCCGCCATCCTGCCCGCCGACACGGGGTCGTCGTTGAGTACGATGCCCAGGGTGATCGCGCCGACGGCGCCGATGCCGGTGAAGACGGCGTACGCGGTGCCGACCGGCAGTGTGTTCATGGCCTGCGACAGCAGCCAGACGGCGGCGGCCATCAGCAGCAGGCAGATCAGCGTGGGCAGCGGCCGGGTGAAGTTCTGCGTCGGTTTGATGCTCTGCGACCACGCCACCTCGACCAGCCCGGCCAGCAGCAGGATCAGCCAGCTCACCGGGCCGCCTCCTCGAGCGCCGCGGCCAGGGACTGCTCGTGCCGCTCGCGCAGGTGAGCCAGGGCCGGATCGAGCCGGGCGTTGACCAGCTCGGCGTTGATGAACGTCACGTCCTCGACCCGGAAATGGCCCTTGAAGAAGTCGCGCAGGTAGCGCTCCTGGTGGTCGTACGGCTCGCGGGGCGTGCCGGGCCCGTACGCGCCGCCGCGCGCGCTCGTCACCACGAACGAGCGGCCTTCGAGGGACATCCTGGGAAAGGTGATCTGGTCGAGCCACGCCTTCAGCGCCGAGGGGATCGAGTAGTTGTACATCGGCGTGCCGATGAGGATGGTCTCGGCCGCGACGACCTCCTCCAGCAGCGGTTCGACGACGGCCCACGCCTGGCGCTGGGCGGAGGTGCGGGCCGCCTCCCGGTAGCGCGCGAGGTCGGTGATCTCGTGCTCGAGGATGTGGTCGCACAGCTCGGTCCAGGGCTCGCCGATGTGCGGTACGGGTCGCGCGGCCAGGTCGCGGTAGACGTAGCCGCCCTCGGGGTGGGCGGCCCGCCAGGTCTGGGCGTACACGGCCGACAGCCTCCGCGAGAACGACGCCCGGCGGGCGCTGGCGTCCAGGTGCAGCAGCATGGTCTCTCCTCACCACAGATATGTGGACACGCTGTCCGGATAATATAACCGGACGCCGCGTCCACATACAATGGGCAGCATGGAGAGAGCCGACGCCGCGCGCAACCGCACCCGGATCCTCGAGGCGGCCGCGCTGCTGTTCGCGCAGCGCCCCCCGCACGACGTGACGATGGACGACATCGCCAAGGCGGCCGGGGTGGGCCGGGGCACGCTGTACCGCCGCTACCCCGACCGGGCGTCGATCGCCGTGGCGCTGCTCGACGAGCACGAGCGGGACCTGCAAGAACGCCTGCTGCGCGGCGAGCCGCCGCTGGGCCCGGGAGCACCGCCCGCCGAGCGGCTGGCCGCCTTCTACGCCGCCATGGTGGGCCTGCTGGAGGGCCACTCCCACCTGGTGCTCGGCTCGGAGGTGGGCCGCTCCCGCTTCGAGACCGGCGCGTACGGCTTCTGGCGCGCCCACGTGCGCGCCCTCCTGACCGCCGCCGGCACGCCCGGCCCGGACGCGCTGGTCGACGTCCTGCTCGCCCCCCTGGCCCCCGAGGTGTACCTCTACCAGCGCACGGTCCTCGGCCTCACGCCGGAGCGGATCACCGAGGCGCTGACCACGCTGACCGGCGCCCTGCGCGGCCCGGAGTGACCGGCGCCCCGCGGGCCGCCGGTAAGTCCGCCGGTCAGTCAGCCATGGCGGCGAACATGCCGGGCTCGTACGAGCCCCCCGGGTTGCGCACGATCACGTTGAGCCGGTTGTTCGCGTTGATCAGGGCGATCAGGGAGACCAGCGCGACGACCTGGTCCTCGTCGTAGTGCTCGCGCACCCGCGCCCAGGTCTGGTCGGACACGCCGTGGTGGGTGTCGGCGAGCCGGGTACCCTCCTCGGTGAGCGCCAGGGCGGCCCGCTCGGCCTCGGTGAACACGGTGGACTCCCGCCAGGCGGCGACCAGGTGGAGCCGTACCGCGCTCTCCCCGGCCGCGGCGGCGTCCTTGGTGTGGTAGTCGACGCAGAAGCCGCAGCCGTTGATCTGGCTGGCCCGCAGCATCACCAGGTCCTGGAGGGTCTGGGGCAGCGGCGACTGCTGGATCGCCAGGGCGACGTTGTAGATCCGCTTGGCGATCTTGGCGCCGAGCGCGTTGGCCATGAGGTCGATACGGGGTTCCATGACGTGGTCCTCACTGGTGGTGCGGGGTGCCGCGCGGTTCGTCGGCGCGGCGTCCTGACGGGCAAGAGATCCCGGCGGCCCGGTCCTTGTGACAGTGCGGCTCATGTGACATGCGTCACCGGGCGTGAGTGTCACACGGCGGTGGGGTCCGGGATCGTATGCACGGCACGACCGCGAACGAACAGACAGGAACCAGCGATGAGCGAACGCAGCGAGCAACCGACGCACCCGGCCGGGCCCCTCGCTCGCGCCGACCACACGGACCCGGCCAATGCCACGGGCCCGGCCACGGACCCGGCGACCGTGGCGTTCCTCGCCCACCGCAACCTGCTGTTCACGGTCGCCTACGAGATGCTCGGCTCGGCCGCCGACGCCGAGGACGCCCTTCAGGAGACCTGGCTGCGATGGGCGGGCGTCGACCTCGGCACCGTGCTGGATCGGCGCGCGTACCTGATCCGGATCACCACCCGGCAGGCGCTGAAGAGGCTGCGTACGCTCGGCCGGCGCAAGGAGTCTTACATCGGCCCCTGGCTGCCCGAGCCGCTGCTGACCACACCGGACGTGGCCGAGGACGTCGAGCTGGCCGACAGCGTCTCGATGGCGATGCTGCTGGTGCTGGAGACGCTCACGCCGACCGAGCGGGCGGTCTTCGTCCTGCGGGAGGTGTTCGACCTGGCCTACGACGAGATCGCCGAAGCCGTCGGCAAGAGCCCGGCCGCGGTCCGCCAGATCGCCCACCGGGCACGGGCGCACGTCGCCGCCCGCCGTCCGCGCGGGGCAGTCTCCCCGGCCCAGACGCGGGACGTGCTGGAGGCGTTCCACCGGGCGGTCGAGACGGGCGAGCTCCAACGCCTGCTCGACCTCCTCGCGCCGGACGTCGTCCTCCTGACGGACGGCGGCGGACTCAGGCAGGCCGCGCTGTCTCCCGTCGTGGGGGCCGGTCAGGTGGCCGGCGTGCTGGGCCGGATCGCTCCCGCGGCGTCCCTGCGACCGGCGCAGGTCAACGGCCACCCGGCGCTGATCATCCGGATCGGCGGCGAGCTCGACACCGTCATGGCGGTACGCGTCGACGAGGGCCTCATCACCGGTCTCTACGCCGTACGCAATCCCGAGAAGCTGTCACGCATGGAGCGCGAGACCACGATGAGCCGTTGACTCCCGGCCACCGTCACGCGGGAAGCGTCACGCGGAAGGAACCGGTACGGGCCGCGGCGCCGCGAGGTCGTGGGCGGAACGGGCCATCCAGACCACGCTCAGCAGCCCGGCGACCGACACGACCTCCTGGTAGGCGTCCCACGGCACCCCGATCGGCGCGCCCGCCATCGTGAGCACGAACGGCAGCACCATGCCGAGGATGCCGTACTTGACGGTGGCCCGCTGCCAGCGGGGGTCGTCCCACTGCGCCCGCAGGACCAGCACCTGCCAGAGCAGGTACAGCAAGCCGCCGATCAACGGGATGACCCCGGCTTCGTACCCGGAGAGCACCAGCACGAAGCCCAGGGCCGTGCCCAGATATCCCAGGATGCCGCAGACCAGCAGGACCCGGCCATGTCGCCGGGTGCGCCCCACGGCCGGGGAGAGCACGAGCACCATCGCGGCGCCCGGCACGACCATCACCAGCAGGGCCCACCAGATCCAGGTCACCAAGAGCAGTTCGGCGATGCTCGCCGCCGCCGCGACGTAGAGGACCACCCGCAGCCGCCGCGTCCCGCGATCCCGCTCCACGGGCGACCCGTCCTCCGCCCCAGCCTGCGGCCCGGTCAGTGGCCCGGTCAGTGGCCCGGTCAGTGGCCCGGTCAGTGGCCCGGTCAGCGGCCCGCGCAGGCACTGCCACAGCACCCAGGCCACCACCAGCCCCGCCAGGGCCAGCAGGAGCACGTTCGGCCCCGTGGCCTGGACGCTCGCGTCCGGTTCGGTGAACAACGTCGCCCACCACAGCGCGGCGAGGTCACCGGCGGCCAGCGCGACCACCACGGCGACGGCCAGCGCGGTGAGGTAGACGACCGTGACGACGAAGGCGGGCACGCCTAAACGGTGACGACGGAGCACGTGACACTTCCCGGGGGGTGAAGGAGGAACGGGACGCCTCACCCTAGCGACCCGGGCACCCGCCGACGAAGTCACGGAACACCCCGCCCACGCCCTCACGGCCCGCAGGACTACGCCGCGAGAACGACCCCGCCCCGAGACCTCCTCACCCCGGCCGACGCGCCACGACCTCCCCCGCCTTTACGGTCGTCCTCACCCCACAGAAAGGCGACCTCATGCGTCGCATGACCCTGGCGGCCGGACTGGTCGTCATGACGATCACCACCTCCTGCGCACCGGCCACCACCCCCGCGACCGGAGCGGGCGGCACCTCGACGGACCGCCCCTCACGCAACCCCTCCCCTGACGCCTCCGCCGAACCCCCCACGACGGCACGCGACGTCACGCTCTCGCTCCCGGACCCGACCGGCTCCCGGCCCGTCGGCGCCACTTCCCTGCACCTCACCGACACCTCACGCCCCGACCCCTGGGACCCCGGCTCGAAGGCCAGGCAGCTCATGGTCTCGCTGTGGTACCCGGCCATGAAAGCGGGCGGGCGGGCGGAGCCGTACATGACCGTCCAGGAGTCGGAGCGCACCCTGAAGGACGCCGGCCTCACCGGCGTCCCGCCCGATCTGCTCGCCCGCACGCGTACCCATGCCACCGGCAACGCCCCGCCGGCGGGCGGGACCGGGGAACTCCCCCTCGTCGTCCTGTCCCCCGGCTTCGAGAAGACGCGCAGCTCGCTCACCGGCCTCGCCGAGGACCTGGCCAGCAGGGGCTATGTCGTGGCCGCCATCAGCCACACCCACGAGAACCTCGCCACGGTCTTCCCCGACGGCCACGTCGCCACCTGCACGGCCTGCCGGATCGAGCCCCACGACCAAGCCTTCTGGGACAGGGTGGGCGCGATCCGCGCCGCCGACGTCTCCTTCGTCCTCGACCAGCTCACCGGCCCGCGCCCCCGGTGGGAGGGCTCCAGGCTCATCGACCCGGCCAGGATCGCCATGGGCGGCCACTCCGTCGGCGGGGCCAGTTCGGTGGCGGCCCTGCTGAAGGACCCCAGGATCAAGGCCGGGATCAACCTCGACGGCCTCGCCGTCGTCCCCGTACCGGCGGACGGGCTGGACAAGCCCTTCCTCCTGCTCGGCGCCCAGGCCACCCGCACCCCCGGCACCAAGGAGGCCACCTCGTGGGAGACGGCCTGGCGGCATCTCACCGGCTGGCGGCGCTGGCTCGTGGTCACCGGCGCCGCGCACGCCTCCTTCACCGACACCTCCCTGCTCGGCGAGCAGGCCGGCCTCGACACCGGCGCCACGCTCCCCGCCGCCCGGTCGATGGAGATCACCCGCGCGTACGTGGCCGCCTTCCTCGACCAGCACCTGCGCGGCACCCCTCGACCCCTGCTCGACCGGGCGTCGGCAAGCTATCCGGAGGTCAGGATCTGCCGGCCGGACCAGCCGTCAGGATGCCGCTGAACGACTCGGCGGCTCGGCCGTCGAGGGCGTACCCTGCGTGGCCGGTTGGGCGTCGCCGCGCGAGATCCCCCGTCGGAACGGCGCGGCGAGCGTGGGCACGATGTGCCGGCGGTTGCGGACCAAGGCCGCCAGCGCGAGCGCGAGGTAGACCCCGCACAAGACGTAACGGGCCTCCTGACCGGGCAGGACGAACTGCACGGCGAACAGACCGAGCAGGCTCCACGCGGCCCAGCGGGGAAAGCGCAGCGCCAGCAGGGCGGCCACGCCGAGCAGGGTCTGGGCGGCGGTGAGCACGAACTCCTCGATCTGCCGGGCATCCAACTGCAGCCCGCCCGCGCCGCCGCCGCCGAGCAGGTACGCGATGGGCAGGGTGCCGACGAGCAGGGTCCACTGGTTGACCTTGCTGGAGATCAGGGTGCCGATGGCGTCGTCGCCCTTTCCGCGTACCGCGAAGAGGATCGCCACGATGAACTCGGGGGACTCCGAGGCGAGCGGGGCGAGCCACTGCACGAGCAGGAACTCGTCGACGCCGAGCTCCCGTCCGGTGGCGATGAGGCCCTGGGCGAACGGTTCTGCGCTGGCCAGGATCACCGCCGCGGCGAAGGCGAACAGGGCGACGACCGTGACGCGCCGCGCCCGCCGGGGCAGCGCGCCGATGCGCGCGGCGGGGCCCACCAGGTGCGGCTCCCCCGCCGGCGTGTGCGCCATCCGCCACAGGTAGAACGCGAACAGGCCCAGCAGGGCGAGCCCCAGCGGCAGGGAGATCTGCCCGGTCGCGGGGATGGCCAGCGCCACGATCGAGGCGATGGCCAGGAAGCCCAGCTCCATGCGGTAGCCCGAGTCCAGGACGAGCGCCCGGACGCTCCGGCCGGTACGCCGCTTGACGAGGGCCAGCCCGACGAGCACGACCAGTGACCAGCCCAGGCCCAGGAGCAGGCGGTTGGAGCCGGTCATGTTCGCCGCCGCGTAGGCGACGTAGGCCGGGTCGGAGCCGGCGGTGTAGGCGAAGTACAGATCGACCGCGTACTCGGGCAGGACGGCGATGACGGCCAGGATGGCGATGGCCAGCCCGCCGGAGATGTCGACCTGCGCCGCCTCGGCCGCCCAGGCGAGCACGAACGAGGCGGCCACCACCGCCGTGCCGAACAGCAGCAACGCGATCGGCGGCGCCGGATGGACACCGGCCAGGCGGACGACGAGGGCGGGCAGGGTGAGCAGCGCGCACAACAGGAGTGGGCGTAGCAGTCTGGCGGGGGCCAAGAGGAAATTCCTTCCCGGGCGGGGACGGCCCGGCCGGGCACCCGGAGGGAAGCTCGGCCAGGCATGGTCGCGTGGCCGAAGGTCTCGCCCACCGGTCGGTGACCGGCCCCCGCCGCCGGAGAACGCGGGGTTCTCAGCGTGTCGACGCGCGGGCGTTGCGGACTACTCCCCTTCGGAGTGCCCTCAGTCTTCCATACGTTTCGTCAATCGCGCAAATGTCAAAACGTGGTGAGAATGGTACGCATCGGTGCGAGACAATGGAGGAACGATGCCGACCTCCTCCGCACCGAGTCCGCCCGGAGCCGACCAGCCACCGCCGACGCCCGCGCAGTTGAGGGCGGCGGCCGAGACGTTCGCGCTGCTGTCCAGCCCGGTGCGGCTGCAGCTCATGTGGCTGATCACCCACGGCTCCTACGACGTCAGCACGCTGGCCACGCGCGTCGGCATCGGCATCGCCACGGTCTCCCAGCACCTGGGCAAGCTCCGCCTGGCCGGGCTGATCACCGCGCGCCGCGACGGCCGCCGTACGCTCTACGCGGTGGAGGATCCGCACGTGATCACGCTGATCCGCCAGATCTTCGACCACATCGCCCCCGACGGCAGCCTGGCGCCCGACCCTCCCGGGTGACCGCCCGCCGGCAGGGTCGCCGTCAACCGCCGGCCCGACCTCGTCCGGGTCGCGAACCGTGATTTCCCGACGACAGATTGCTGTGCTTTGGGCACACTCGTACCATGCACAACGGACGGCTCCTCACCATCGTCGGCGGGATCTTCGCTCTGGTCGGACTGGTGCTGCTCTGCGTCTGCGCCGCGCTCGCCGCCTCCACGGCGGGCTTCCTGGCCTCGGCCGGACGAACCGACGGCACCGTGGTCGAGCTGACCGCACGGACCAGCACGACCCGCGGCTCCGACGGCCACCTGCGCAGCAGCACGTCGTGGTACCCGACCGTGGAGCTCACCGTCGACGGCAGGCGCTACTCGTTCCAGAGCTCCACCGGCAGCAACCCGCCGTCCTACAGCGAAGGCGAACGCGTGCCCGTCGCCTACGACCCGGACGATCCGTCCGACGCGCGGATCGCGTCGTTCGGGTCGGCGTTCCTCGCTCCCCTGATCGTCGGCGGACTGGGCGTGCTGTTCACCCCGCTCGGTACGATCCTGTTCGTCAAGGGACGGCGCATCGCCCGGCAGCGAGCCTGGCTGTGGGCGAACGGCCAGGAGGTGTGGGCCGAGATCGAGCACGTCGGGCGCGACTTCAGCGTACGGGTGAACAACCGGCACCCCTACGTCGTCCACGCGACCTGGCGGGACGAGCGAACCGGCCGGACCCACACCGCGACCGGCGACCACCTCGGCCACGACCCGGCCCTTCGGCTGCGGGGGCGGACCCACGTTCGCGTGCTGTACGACGCCGCCGACCCCGATCGCAACCTGATCGATCTGGACACCCACCCCTCCCAGCGCTGACCAACACCGAGCGCCGTCCAACTGACGAAAAGTCCGACAAGTACGCCAGGTTATAGTCCTCTCACGTAGAGGAGTGTTGACCGGTCGGTCAATCAATTCCACAGTGGATCAAGAGCCCATCCCCCAACGTCCAAACCCCCGGAGGTAAGGATGGATCTCAACAAATCCCTGTCCGATGTGATCGCACTGATCGCAGGGGTCGTCGCGGTCGTCGCCCCGTTCATCTGGGCCTCCGGCTCCACCGCGGCCGGCCAGCCACTGCTCGTCGTCGGCGCCCTCCTCGTGGTGTCCTCGCTGTGGGCCCTGCTCGGAGCGGGCGGCGCGAGCTCCTGGGTCACCGCGGCGCTCGGGGCGCTGCTGTTCGTCGCGCCGTGGGCGTTCGGGTTCGACGGAACGGCCGCGGCTGCCTGGACCGCATGGATCGCCGGGGCGGCGACCGTTATCGTCGGTCTGTGGACAGCCATCCAGACGCGCAGCGGGACACCGGCTCGCGCCTGACACCATCCCCTGGGCCCCGGACCGACCACAGGTCCGGGACCGAGGGGAGCGAGCCGGACGCCCGCACCCGGATACTCAACGCCGCCGAGGAACTGTTCGCCCACGCCGGATACGACGCCACCGCCACCGCCGGCATCGCCAAGGCCGCCGGCGTGCCCAAGGGCCTGGTCTTCCACTACTTCCCGCGCAAGATCGACCTGCTGGCCACGCTCATCGGCGAACGCACCGGCATCGAGGAACTCCGCGAGGACCACGCCGACACCCAGCCGGGCGACCCCGTGCGCATGCTGTCCAGACTCGCCCTGCGGGTCCCGCTGCACGCCTCACCCGCGATGCGCACGATCCTGTTCCGGGAGGCCGGCACCCACCGCCCGGCCCGCGAACGCCTCAGGCACCTCAACGCCGAGCTGAACCGCCGCGCCAGGTTCGCCCTCGAACTCGCCCTCCCCGGCTCCCGCGGCGACCATGCCCGGCTGGAGGCCGCCGCCGCCACGTTCACCGCCGTCCTGCTCTACCAGGAAAGCCTCTGCCAGCTCACCGGCCAGCACATCGACGCCGAACTCGTCGCCAACCTGATCGCCAAAGCTCTTACCTGACCGCCTTGACCACGCTCCGCCGGGTGCGGACGTCTCCGGTGACCCGTTCCCCGGGAAGGGCGTCAGCCGGCCCGGCGGGCGAGGGTGAGGTCGGCGGTGAAGGTCATGTCCACGCCGTCGCCCACCAGCGCGGCCACCTCCCCCAGCACTGCCTCCCGCAGCCCAGGCTCGAGGATCCGGTAGGCGGAGATGGTGCCGACCAGGTCCAGGTAGCGGCGGGCGTCGTACCACTGCGTCCAGGCGTAGGAGCGCTCATCCAGGTCGGTGAAGCGCGGGTCGCCGGCCAGCAGGTGCTGGGACTCCCCCGTACGGTCCTCGTCCTGGTGCAGGCTGTGGCTGGTCACGCCGTGGCGGTGGGCCACGTCGGCGAGGGCGGACCGCAGGCCGGTCTCGGTGACGAGGTAGTGGCTCCAGAAGAGCGCCAGCGCTCCCGAGGGGGCCAGCGCCGCGTGGGCCAGGTCCCAGCGCCGGTCCGGGTCCACCCAGTGCCACGCCTGCGCGGAGTACAGCAGGGCGAAGCGCCGGTCGGGGACGTAGTCCTCGAAGATCCCGCGCTCCACCCGCACGCCGGGGCACTTGGCCGCCAGCGCCGCCGCCATCCTGGCATCGGGCTCGACGCACGTCAGGTCGACGCCGCGGGCGGCGAACCCGGCCGTGGCCTTGCCCGTCCCGGCCCCCACCTCCAGCACCGGCCCGGCGGGGGCGTACTCCAGCACGTCGGTGACGAGTTGCTCGGGATAGCCGGGCCTGGCCGACTCGTACTGCTCGACCGCCTCGCCGAACACCACACTCCGCTCGCGGTCCACCGCCATGGCACTCTCCTCATCGTCGGGCGAGTGCCGATTCAATCACGCCGCCGGTTCCGGTCCCCCAGGTGGAGCGCCGGGCCTCTCCCGGGGCGCCTCAGGGGCGGTCGAGTTCGAAGGCCACGTCGGCCAGCCGTACCGCGCGGACGCGTGGATCCTCGATGATCGTCCTGAGCTTCTCGACGGTGACAAGCTGATCGACGTAGCCGTAGGCGAGGCCATCGGCCGAAGCCTTGCGCAGCCGTGCGAGGGTCAGGTCGAAGCGGCGCAGGTTGGGCTCGTCGTGCTGCTGGAGGATCCGCACCCAGCTCCGGAAGGCGGCCAGGTCATCGGGGAGGACATCGACGCAGTTGATCATCTGGACGAGCGCTGTGTCGTCCGGCGGTGGCGTCATGTTGCTGTCCCAGGTGATGGGCGCCGACCCCGGGCGAGACTCGTACACCACCTTGTCCGGGCAGGCGTTGTACTGGCGGGCGAAGCCGGCCAGCGCGTCGGCGGCGAGAGGCTGCTCGAACTCCACCACCGCGAGCGCGTTCATGTCCTGCGGCAGCCTCGCCAGCACCCGCCGGATGTCCGCCTTGCGCTGAAGACCGGTACCCATGTTGAACAGCGCTATGGTCAGCGTGGTGTTCGCCAGCTCCGCCCACGGCAGGTCCTCCACCCTGCCGAACAGGTTCTGCCGTACGGTGAAGTCCGGCCGGCTCAGCGTGCCGAACCCGCCGTGCGCGCGCAGCGGCACGGCGGTGCCCGTGAAGGTCATCGACAGCGGCTCCGTTTGGCAGCACACCAGCGAGTCGAAGGTGTAGGCGGGTTTGGCGATCTGCAGCGCGGTGCCGAGCACCTGGACCATCCGCTGCTCCCGGTCGCCGCGCGTCTGGATCAGCGTGGAGCCGAGCGTGGCCACCAGCACCAGGGCCATGAGAACGCCCAGCACCAGCGTCGCGGTCCTGAGTATGCCGCGGCGTACGGCGCGCCTGGTCGCCTTGGGGTCGAAGTCGGGGATCAGCAGCGGCTCGGGCTGCTCTGTCATGCGCCATCTCCATAACTGTCGGCTCCATAACTGTCGGCTCCGTGGCCGTCGGCTCCGTAGCTGTCGGCGAAGGCGGCGCGGGCCCGCCAGATGGCGGTCTTCACCGCCGCCGTGGTCCTTCCGGTCATCGCGGCCACCTCCACGAGCGAGAACCCCTCGAGGTAGACCAGCGTGAGCAGCCTCCGGTGCTGTTCTGGCACCCGGTCGAGGGCCTCGCGGACCTCGACGGCGGAGACGTCGAACGCGGGCACGGCCAGCTCTTCCGGATCGGGTAACGGCAGCTCCCTGCGGGTGCGCCGGACGTGATCGATGAGGACGTTGCGCGCGATGGCCAGCAGCCACGCGCCCGGGTTCTCACCGCGCCAGCCGAGCAGGGCTCTGGTGGCCTTGATGAACGTCTCCTGCGCGAGGTCCTCGGCCAGGTGCGGATCCCTGGTCCGCCGCAGCAGGAACCCGCACACGAGCGGCCAGTACTGGCGGTAGAGCTCTTCAATGATGGGACCTCCGGGCCGGAACTACAGTCGCACCATAGGACGAGCCGATTCGCCGGATGGTCACAGGTCACTTCTTGCTCACCGCCACCTGCTCGAAGACCGACAACGTCCGGGTACGGAACGTCCACGACCGCACCAGCCTGAACCGGCGATCCCGGCGCAGCTCAACCGCGTTGCCGTGGCTGCCGGTGGCCCTCTCCACCACCCAGACCCGCGCCTCGCCCGCCACGACCTCGCGGAACCGGCCGGGCGGCAGGTCGCCGAAGAACCGATCGCGATGCAGTGTGGTGGTGTCGAGCCAGGCCATGGAGCCGAGATAGGGCGTGACCGACATCCAGTTCCCTGCGGGCACGTACAGCACGGCGTCGCCGGGCAGCGAATGGGCGCGCAGGGTGTGCGCCAGGCCCCGCAGATCGTCGGGGCGGCTCGACGGAGCCCTGATCGCCAGATGCGCGGGGACCATGACGGCGGCCAAGGCGACGACCAGTACGGGGGCGAGCGGCCTCGGTCGCAGCGCGGCCAGCCCCGCGCCCGCCGCCAGGGCCAGGGCGGCCACGCAGTAGAGCGCGTACCGCGGATAGAAGATCGGCCGGACGGCGAACGAGATCGCGATCATCAGGGCCAGGGGCGCCGCCAGCCAAGGGAGCGCGACGACCCGGACGGCTCTCTCACGTAATCCGAGAGCCGCCAAGACGAGCACCGTCCAGATGGCCACGGGGTGGCCGCCGAACACCAGCGTGCCCAGATGCCGGACGGTCGCCGCGCTCGGCAGCGGCAGCCACGAGATCAGCCCCGACTGCGGAACGGCCAGCAGCACGAGCGGGGCGCTCGCCGCGCAGACGACCGCGGCGGCGATCCCCCAGCGCCGCCACGCCGTGGCCGAACGGAGCATGAGCGCGTGCGCCGGAAGGAGGAAGAGCCCGTAGAGGTGCAACCAGCCCACGACGGTCAGCACGCCCGCGTAGGCCGCCCACCACCGGGCGCGCCTCCGCTCGACGGCCACCACCAGCAGGTACGTCGCACCGATGGCCAGCGCAGTGACCAGGGCGTATTGTCTGGCCTCCTGGGCGTACCTGCTCACCACCGGCAACAGCGCGTAGATCAGACCGGCCAGCAGGCCCGCGGCCGGTGACACCAGGCGGCGGCCCAGAGCCGTCAGCAGCCCGGCCGCGGCGCTCATGGCCAGCACGGACGGCAGCCGCATCGCCCATTCGCCCGTGCCGACGACCGAGATCACCAGATGGAGCAGCCCGTAGTAGACGGCGTGCACGCGATCCATGTGGTCCAGCACCGCGAGCAGATCCGGCGGCGGCAGCCGGGCGATCGCCACGGACCCCCCCTCGTCCGCCCAGAACGACGGCCCGTCGATGCCCCACAGGCCGAGCACCGCGGACAGAACAGCAGGAAGCAGCCAAAGCCCCCGAAGTTTTCCCATGCCCCGGAGGACGAGACGGGAGCCCCGATGGTCACATGGCAGGCGGACGGCCGTGAGACCGAGGCTTCATGGCGTCCCCGTCACCCGGCAGGGGTCAACCGGACGTAGCCGTACGGGTTGTGGAACAGGTCGTCCTCGTCGTGGCGGTCGGAGGCGCCGGTGCGCAGCACCCAGCGAGGGGAGTCGGCGGTCAGCCGGAATCCGGCGCCGTCCTCGATCTCCCGCGCGCGCGGATCGGTGAGCAGGTAGATCGCCAGCGCGTCAAGGTGCTCGACCAGGCCGGGCACCTCGTCCCGCGCCGGACGCGCGGCGACCTCGATCTCCACCTCGGGCGCGCCGAGCAGGTGCATGCCGCAACTGTAGAGCACGTGACCGTCGTAGATCGGCCGCTTCACCCAGGCGGCGACGAGCGCGGCCGCCAGGCTCTCGTCCGTGGCGGCGCCCGTGATGGCGCCCGTTACGGCGCCGGTGGAGATGGCCCCGGTGGGGATGGCACCGGTGGGGATGGCACCGGCGAGGGTGGCGTCGTCCGTGGCGGCGGCCGCTCGGTCGGCCAGCGCGAGCCAGCGGTCCCGGCCGTGCGTGAGCCCGTTGCTCTCGTTCTTCACCGCCGTGGCGCCGGACCGCAGTAGAGCGCCCGTCGCCGCCAGCAGCCGCCGGGAGGTGTCGAACGCCAGCTCCCGCATCATCGGCGCGGACAGCACGTAGCCGACCGTGTCGTGGGACTCCACCGCGGTCCGGTCCGCCTCCTTGAACGAGGCCGCCGCCATGCTGGCCTCGAACGCGTCCGGCATCCGCGGGTCGGACTCGGCCTCGGAATACTCGTGGTCGAGGACGAAACCGCCGAAGCCCGCCGCGATCCGTTCGATCTCGGCGAGGTCCAGCCCGGAGCCGAGCACGCACAGCACGTGTTGGGGAAACGCGTCGCTCATCCGGGAATGTTATCGATCATGACCTGTGTCGCGCGCCGGTTCCCGGAGGTTGCCCGCGCGCGGGGCCGTCGGGGCTCACAGCCAGTCGTGTTCGCGGGCGTAGCGGGCCGCCTCGTGCCGGGTCCTGGTCTGGGTCTTCTGCATCGCGTTGGACAGGTAGTTGCGCACCGTACCCTTCGCCAGGTGGAGCCGGGTGGCGATGTCGGCCACGGAGTAGCCTTCGCGGGTCGCCCGCAGCACGTCGATCTCGCGGTCGGTGAGCGGGCAGTCGTCGACGACCGCGGCGGCGGAGACGTCCGGGTCGATCCAGCGTCTGCCCTCGTGCAGCGTCTTGATGACCGAGGCGATGTGCGCCGGGTCGGCGGACTTGCTGGCGAAGCCGCGGACGCCGAGCTTCAGCGCCTTGCGCAGCACGCCGGGCCTGGCGTGCCGGGTCAGCATGAGGATCACCTGGTCGGGCAGTTCGCGGCGGATCCGCGCGACGGCGTCGAGCCCGTCCACGCCGGGCATCTCCAGGTCGATGACGAGCACGTCGGGCCGGTGCCGCAGCGTGGCCCGCACGGCGGCCTCGCCCTCCTCCGCCTCGGCCAGCACGGTGACGTCGCCTTCGAGCGGGAGCAGCGCCGCCAGCGCCTTGCGGAGCAGTGCCTCGTCGTCGGCGAGCACCACGGTGGTCATCAGTCGTCCTTCCCCGGTTCGCGACGGGCGGGCGGGAACGCCGCGGCCGTCAGGAATCGCCCGTCCTTCCGCTCCACGGTCGGCTCGCCGCCGTTGCCCGCCACCCGTTCCCTGAGCGTGGCGAGCCCGCTCAGCTCGGGGAGCAGCGCGTCCCGCCCGCCGTCGTTGACGATGGTGATGCCCGACTTCGACAGGGTGATGCGCACCTGCTCGGCCTGCGCGTGCCGCAGGATGTCGGTCGTCGTCTCGACCTGGACGGGAAGCTCGCCCGGGTGGGCGTCGATCTCGGCCTCGCGGTCGACGCGCACGCGGATGCCCGCGACCTCGAAGAGGTTCTTCGCGTTCTCCAGCTTCACCACGTGCAGCGTGTGGCCCTGGATGACGAAGGCCACCAGCCCCGCCTCCGGCGCTCCCCAGAGCGGGCTCACCGGTCGTCCGCCGACGGGTGGAGTCTCGGGCTGAGCAGCGGGATCGCCGGCGCGCTCGCCACGGTGATCACCGCGGCCGTCCACATCAGCCACTGGTTGCGGGCCATCCACGACTCCATGCCGTCGGGGAGGAGACCCGCGTCGAGGTGGTGGAGCAGGAACGCCACGCAGACGAGAAGAAGGACGGCCGTGTTGGCCGTCAGCAGAATGCGCGGGGTTCTGGTGTCCATGTGCTCTCCGGGGTCGAACGGCGGAGCCGGGGCGGGGGTGTGCCGCCAGTGTCCCTCCGGCTCCCGTCCTACCACCAGTGACGCTACGTCATGCCTTCGGACGCGTGACGGCACGGTACGGTCGTGACGTGGTCCCACTGGCCGGTCAGCGCGCCGGCGGCTGGAATCGGCTCATGGCCGCCGCCCCGGCGAACGTCCCACATGGGCCGACCGGGCCCGGCGGCGCCGACCGAGACCATGAGTGCGAGGAGCCACGCCACCATGTCCTCTGACCGCCTAGACCACCCGCACCCGGCGGCGGGCGCCGACGCCGCCACCGCCCAGACGCGACCGGGCTGGCCCGAGGTCGGGGTCGGCCTGCTCACCATGACGGCGGCCGTGGTCGCGCTCGTGCCCTTCGGCGGGCTGGGGCTGGATCCGGTGGTGTACGGGCTGATCGTGGCCGCCTGGTCGGGCCTGGCCGGGCTCGTCGGGTTCGCCGCGGCCGTACTCGTCCGCATCCGCTCCCTCGCCGCCTTCGGGGTGCGCCGCACCACCTGGCGCTGGATGCTCGTCGGCGTGGCCGGAGGTGTGGTCGCGCTCGTGCTCAAGGCCGTGGTGAACACCGCCATCGTCGCTCTGACCGGGTTCGACGCCAACCCCCAGGGGATGTACTACGACGCCGCCGGTGGCGGACTGCTGCCGCTGATCCTGACGATCCTGTTCCTGGCCGTCCTCACCCCCATCGGCGAGGAGTTCCTCTTCCGCGGCGTGCTCACCAACGCCCTGCTGCGCTACGGACCCCTCGTCGGCGTCCTCGGCAGTTCGGCCGTTTTCGCCCTCTTCCACGGCGTCAACATCATCCTGCCGGCGGCGTTCGTGGTGGGCGTCGTGGCCGCGGAGCTGATGCGCCGCAGCGGATCGATCTGGCCCGCGGTGGCCGTGCACGCCGTCAACAACCTGGCCCTGCCGCTGCTGGTGCTGTTCACCGGGGCCACCGGGCCGGTCACAGGCTGAGATCATGGGAACGAACCCGAACGACCGACGACCCCAGAAAGGGCGGAACATGCGGAGCGACACGCTGATCGTCGAGGACGTGATGCTGCTGCTGCTCGACGACGAGAGGGGGACCCCGGCCGGGGCCGGGACCCTGCACTACATCCTCGGCGGCGCGATGCTCGTCGAGCTCGCGCTGCGCGGCAGGATCGAGACCGACGACACGAGCCGCCCGGGGGTGAACGGCGCCAAGGTCCTCGCGGTGGGCGACGGCCCGCTCCCGGACCCCCTGCTCCAGGCCGCCTACGACAAGATCGCCCGGCGGCCCCAGGGCGTCCAGACGGTCCTGCTCACCATCGGCGCCGGTCTCTGGAAACCCGTGACCGAACGGCTCGTCGAGCGCGGCCTCGTTCGCAGCGAGCGCAAGCGGGTGCTGGGCGTGTTCCGCACCACCACGTGGCCCGCCGAGGACACCCGGCACGAGGCGGAGCTGCGGCACGCGATTCACGCCGCGCTGGAGGGCGGCGAGAGCCCCGACGCCCGTACCGCGGCGGTGATCGCGCTGCTGTCCTCCAGCGGCACCCTCCCCGCGCTCCGGCCCGCGCTCGCGTGGTCGGCCGAGGTCAGCGCGCGGGCGAAGAAGTTCGAGAACGGCGACTGGGGAGCCGCGGCCGTGAGCACCGCCATGACGCGGCACGCCGCCGCGATCACCGCGTCGAGCGCCGCGGTCAGCATCACCGTGATCACGACGATCACGTAGCCCGGCCGGACCGCGCGGACGACCCCGGGCGAGACGGCCGGGTCGCAGGCCCTGACTCGTCTTGGCAGTCCGTTGGCCGGACCCGGTCGCACCCCTGGGCGATCTTTGGCAGCGACCGCACACGCTCCGTGGATAGCTGGGTACGAACGGTGACGACAGTACGGACCTTCAAAGGGGACGCCCATGACCACGATCACCTTCGACCACACGGCCCGCGGTTACCACCTGGGCCAGGCCCGCGGCCTGGCCCACGCCGCCGCACTGGCCTACAAGGACGACGAGCAGGTGCAGGCCACGGCCAAGAGCTGGGGCTTCGACCGCGTCACCTGCTTCCGGGTGCCGCACACCCCGCCGTTCCCGCTGGTCGACACCCAGGCCTACATCGCCGCCGGCGAGCGGATGATCGTCGTGGCGTTCCGCGGCACCCAGCCCGAGGAACTGCGCGACTGGCTCTCGGACGCCAACACCCTGCTCAAGCCGTACACCGCGGGCGGGGGCAACATCCACGCCGGCTTCTACCGCGCCCTCGACGTCGTGCACCCCGACCTGCTGCGGACGCTGGAGGACTGGCGCACCTCCGGCCAGTCGCTGTGGTTCACCGGGCACAGCCTCGGCGGGGCGCTGGCCATGCTCGCCGCCGCCCGTACGTACTTCGAGGACCCTTCGCTGCTCGCCGACGGGGTCTACACCTACGGCCAGCCCCGCACCTGCTGCCCCAAGCTGGCCGCCGCCTACGACAAGGTGTTCCGTGGCCGCATGTTCCGTTTCGTCAACAACAACGACATCGTCCCCCAACTCCCGCCCGCCCCGCTGTTCCAGCACGTGGCCGAGGAACGCTACTTCGACGCCAAAGGCAGGCTGCGCGACAAGATGCCCGCCGTGGCAGGCCTGGTCGACCGCTTCCACGGCGCCGTCGCCGACCCGCTCGCACCCGGCACCGACGGGATCCGCGACCACTTCATCAACGCCTACCTGGCCAGGTTCGACGCCGCCCACAACTAGGCGTCGGCGTCGGCGGGAGCCAGGGCCGGTACGGCGCAGGATCCGGAATCCCCCGGATGCCGCGCGGCCGCCGCGGGCCCTGGCGCCCCCTCGCCCGCGGCCCGGCACGACCTGAGGCCGTCGAGCATCACGGTGGTGAGGGGGTCGTCGGGCTGCGCGCCCGGACGGCAGACCATCACGTTGACCAGCCCCAGGATCTGCTCGGGCGTGATGTCGCGGCGCATCGTCCCCTCTTCCTGCGCCTGCGCCACGATGTCCGCCAGCAGCGCGTTGACCTCCCCCACGAGCTTCTGGGTGCCGGGGGTCGCCGGGGGCGTGCCCGTGAGCGACGTGATGAGGGCGAACGGCTGGCCGGCGCAGTGCCGTACGACGCGTACGAGCACCTCCCACCGGGGGATGTCCTCGGCGGCCTGCGTCAGCGCGTGCTCGCGCAGACCGGTCAGCGCGCTGTTCGCGACGTCGGTCACCAGCGCGAGCCGGTCGGGGAAGTGCCGGTACAGCGTCCCGACGCCGAGCCCGGCCGCCTGGGCGATGTCCTCCATGGAGACGCCCGGCCCATGGCTCGCGAACAGGTCGAGCGCGCTCGCGATGATGCGTTCGCGATTGCGTCGCGCGTCGGCTCGCACGATCGGCCACCCCCAGCCTGACTCGCCGATTGAAATACTGTAGCGTTCCTAACCGGAAGCGGAATGTCCTATTCATGTTAGGAGCGACGCGGTGAGACTCGGTGTCTTTCTCAACAGCGGTGGCGAGAGCGTGGACTCCCTGATCGGCCGGGTACGCGACGCCAAGGCCGCCGGGTTCGACAGCGCCTTCTTCAACCAACTGACGGCATGGGACGCGATCACGGTGGCCGCACTGGCCGCCCGGGAGGTGCCCGGCATCGAAGTCGGCACGGCCGTGGTGCCGACGTACCCGCGGCACCCGCTGGCCCTGGCCGGACAGGCCCTCACCGCCCAGGCCATCAGCGGGAACTCCTTCACCCTCGGCCTCGGCCCCAGCCACCGCGAGATCATCGAGGGCGCGTACGGCCTGTCCTACGACCGCCCGGCCCGCCACGTACGCGAATACCTCAGCGCGCTCATCCCCCTCCTGCGCGGCGAGGCCGTCGAGTACCGCGGCGAGACGCTCTCGGCCGCCGGACAGGTGGACACACCCGGCGCCTCCACGCCGCCGGTGCTGCTGTCGGCGCTCGGTCCGGCGATGCTGCGCATCGCGGGCGAACTGGCCGACGGCACCGTCACCGTCTGGGCAGGCGCCCAGACGATCGCCGAGCACATCGTCCCGCGCATCACCGAGGCGGCGCGGGCGGCCGGCCGCCCCTCACCCCGTGTCGTCGTCAGCGCCATGCTCGCGACAACCGACGAGCCCGAACGCGTCAGAAGCGAGATCGGCGCAGCACTCGGCTACGCCGCGAACTTCGCCAGCTACCGCACCCTGCTGGAGCGCCAGGGCCTCTCCGGCGTGCACGAGACGGTCATCGCCGGGGACGAGCACACCGTCGAACGGGCGATCTCCAGCTACGCCGACGCCGGCGCGACAGATCTTCTCGTGAGCCCGGTCGGGAACGAGCAGGAGCAGGCACGCACCCTCGACCTCCTCCGCCGCTGAACCCGCGAGACGACCACCGACGGCACTCAGGCGGTCAGTCTCGCCGCGGCACGCCGCCGCCGCTCCACGAGCACGAACCGCATCACGACCACGCCCATGAACGCGGCGGCCGCCGTCCACACGACCACCTGCCCGATGGCCTCCACCACCTCGTTCCTGCCCGGCGGCAGCACGGCCATCTGGACGGCGGCGCCGACCGGCACGGTCAACGTCGCGAGCAGACCCACCGCTCCGGGCCGCCGCACGCACGCGCCGACCGCTCCCAGGGGCCCGCCGAGGACGAGCGCGGCGATCCACCAGAGGGTCGGCTCGGACTCGTACCAGGGGAAGGACGAGCCCCCGCGGACGGTGTCAACGACGCTGTAGGCGGCCACGGCCGCGAGCAGGGCCAGCACACCGGCGCCGGCACCTCGCGCCGACGCCACGGGCAGCAGCTCCCCCGAACGGGTCACCAGCCACCCCACCACCACCGCCAGGCCCGCCCACGCCCAGCCGGAGTCGAGCACCACGCTCATGATCTCCGCGACCGACCACCCGCCGGTGGTGTAGGCGCGGCTTCCCAGGTCGGCCTGGGAGTGGGAGAGGGCGTTGACGAGGGAGGTGGCCGCGCCGAACCCCGCACCGGCCACCGAGGCGCTCCCCACGAACGCCACCCGCGAACGAATCCCCCGCCGGCGGTCATGCCGTTGATCGTCAGTCACAACGCCCTTCTTACCGCAGAATCACGACGTACGGCAGTCGGCCATCGCGCTAGCGTTCCCATGCCCCCGCCTTTACATTGTAGATTTCTTCAGCGGCGGACGTGGGGGACCCGTCCGAGCGGGTGGGCGCTCGGACGGGTCACTGGGTCAGAGGCGGTCGAGGAGCTTGCGCAACTGCTCCGCCTCGGCCCGCTGCGCGCTCTCGATGGTCTTGGCCAGGGCCTTGGCCTGCGGGTTCGAGCCGTTGGCCTGTTCGGTGCGGGCCATCTCGATCGCGCCCTCGTGATGGGCGATCATCTGCCGCGCGAACAGCTTGTCGAACTCCGTTCCCTCGGCGGCCTTGAGCTTGGTCATGTCCTCCTCCGACATGACGCCGGGCATCTCGTGTGCCATGCCACCGTCGGGGCCGCCCTCGGGCGCGGGCCTGCCCCACTCGGTCAGCCAGTCCCTCATGGTCCGGATCTCCGGGTCCTGGGCCGCCTTGATCTTCGCCGCGAGCTCCTTGATCTCCGGGTCCGCCGCGCGCGTGGGCGCGAGGTCGGCCATCTCGACCGCCTGCTCGTGGTGCGGGATCATCATCTGCGCGAACATGACGTCCGCCTCGTTGAACGTGGCGGACGGCCGCGCGGCGGCGGTGGTGGCGGCCGCGGGCGTGCTGCCGCTCCCCATGCCTTCGTGTCCGGTCGTGGAGTCGCCGCCACCGCACGCGGTCAGCAGCGCGAGGGCGCCTGCGGCGACGGGGATGGATATCTTGCGGTTGATGCGCATAGCTGGTTGTTCTCTCGATCGGGTTGGAACGGTCGGCCGGTACGCGGGCAGGCGAAACCACCGGCCCGCACAAAGGCGTCGGCCTATATGCGCAACATCGAGAGAACGGCCAGGCGCCGCGACGTGAGCTTCGGCGGCGGCCGCGCCACCCGCCGGACGGACGACGGCAACTCGACCCCGGCCGCGCTTCGCCGTCCGGCCCAGGCCCATCCGGCGCCCAGCAGCAGGACGACGAGAGACGCCAGGACGGCCAGGCACACGTCCGTCGGGTCGAAGCCGGGCATCGTACGGTCCGGCACGAAGGCCACGAGCCCGGCGGGCACCACGGACGGAGCCGCCGGGGCCACCTCGGTGGCGTGCGCGCCACCGGGCGCGGCACCGTGGCGGCCGTCGAGGTGCCCGAGCGTGTGCATGCCGCCGATGCCCAGGGCGAGGGCGACGAGCAGGACGGCGCGGACGGCGCACGATGCACGGCGTCGCCGCATTGATTCCACCGCCCCTCCCAGGTCATCCGCACGTCACGACGGCTGCCAGTGTACTAATGCGAATCGTAGTGCCTGCCCCGAACCGGCCCGGTCGCCGGTAGCATTGACGGGATCGCCGGCGAAGGGACCGTCAGATGGCGCGTGATCTCGGAGAGCTCGAGTCCACGATCATGGATCACATGTGGGCCGTCAGGCGACCTGCCTCGGTTCGGGACGTCCTGGAGCACCTCCAGCAGGAGCGGCCCCTGGCCTACACGACGGTCATGACCGTGATGGACAAGCTCCACACCAAGGGCCTGCTCAAGCGCAAACCCGTCGGCCGCGCCTACATCTACGAGCCGGTGTCGTCCAAGGAGGCCTACACCGCCGACGTGATGCGCGAGTCCCTGGCCAGGAGCGGCAACCAGGCGGCCACGCTGGTGCACTTCCTCGAACGGCTCACCCCCGAGGAGGCCGGCGCCCTGGAGGCGGCGCTCCAGGTGTACCCGCCAGGAGGGCGCAGCTCATGACGGTGGCGGTCGTCCTCGCCGCCTACGGCGTCCTCGCGGCCCTGTGCCTGCCCAGGCTGCTCAGGCGGGCCGCGTGGGCCGACCGCGCGCCGAGGCTGGCGATCGCCATGTGGCTGGCGGCCGGCGCTTCGGTGATCGCCTCCGCGGTGCTGTCGGCGCTGGCCGTGGCCGTGCCCGCGGCGGCGGTGGGGCACGGTCTGGCCGAGTTGTTCGCGGCCTGCGCCGCGCTGCTCGGCGACGAGACGGCGCTCGGCTCGGCCGGGGCCAGGGCGGGCCTCGCCGTCAGTGGGCTCCTCCTGGTCCGGGTCGCCGCCGTGGGGGCGTCGGTGCTGTTCGGCGCCCGCCGCGAGCGTCGCCGCCACGCCGCTGCGCTCTCCCCGCTCGGCAGGCACGACCTCGACCTCGACGCGCTCGTGGTCGACTACGACGAGTGCCTGGCGTACTGCCTGCCGGGCCGCAAGGGGCACGCGGTGATCACCACGGGGGCGTTGCGTTCACTCGCCCCCGAGCAGGTCGCGGTCGTGCTCGCGCACGAGCGGGCGCACCTGCGGGGGCGGCACCACCTGCTGCTCGCCGCCGCCGAGACTCCTGCCCTGGCCTTTCCCCGCCTGCCGCTGTTCGAGCAGGCGCGCGCCGAGGTCGCGCGGCTGGTCGAGCTGCTGGCCGACGACGTGGCGGCACGCCGCCACCAGCGCATCCACCTCGCGACCGCCCTCGTACGCCTCGCCACCGGCAAGACACCGGCCTTCGCGCTGGGGGCGGGGGGCGAGACCGCGCTGACCCGCGTGCGCCGGATGCTGCATCCGCAGGCGCCGCTCGGGCGCGGGGAGCGTGCCGCGGGGCGGCTGGCGGTCACGGCGCTGCTCGCGGGACCGGCGGCGCTGGCGACGGCGCCGGGTGTGGCCGCGTTCCTCGCCCACCACTGCCACTCGTTCCTCCCGTTCTAACCTTCTACTACGAGCGATAGTAGGAAGAGGTAGACTTCCCGCCATGAAGCGTGCGGGACATCGGCTGCGTGCGGGCAGCGTGGGAGTCGTGCTGGGCCTCACCCTGGCGGGCTGCGGCCCGGCGGCGCAGCCGCAGGACGTGGCCGGTCCTGGCCCCGGCATCGGCCACGTGCACGGGGTCGGCCTCGACCCGGCCGACGGGGCACTCTACGTCGCGGGCCACTACGGGCTCTTCAAGGTCACCTCCCCCACGACGGCCGTCCGGGTCGCCGGGCGCGACCAGGACCACATGGGCTTCACCGTCGCGGGCCCGAAGACGTTCCTGGCCAGCGGACACCCCTCCGCCGAAGACGTCTCCCCGCGACGCCCGCCGCACCTCGGCCTCATCAGGTCGGCCGACTCCGGCCGCACCTGGAAGACGCTCTCGGAGGACGGGACCGCCGACTTCCACTCCATCCAGCCCGCCGGAGACAACCTGTACGCCTACGACAGCCAGACCTCCAGGGTCTGGCGCAGCCTCGACGGCGGCGCGACCTGGACGCAGGGCACCGAGGAGCAGGTGCTCGACCTCGGGGCCGACGCCGGGCAGCCCTCGCGCGTCTACGCCACGACGCCCGGCGGGCTGAAGGTCAGCGAGGACGGCGGGATCAACTACGCCGACGTGGCCAAGGCGCCGCTCCTCACCCACGTCGACGTCCTCCCGGGCGACGTTCTCCCGGGCGACGCGCTGGTGGGGGCCGACGCCGACGGCCGGATCCACACCAGCCAGGACTCCGGCAGGACCTGGTCGGCCGCCGGCAGGCTCCCCGGGCGGGCGGCGGCGTTCACCGCCGTGGACAGCCGCCGCCTGCTCGCCGCCCTGGAGGACGGCACGGTGCTGGACTCCGAGGACGGCGGCGCGACGTTCACCCCCGCCTTCTCCCCCGCGAACTGACCGCGACCGGCCCAGGCCGGTAGTGCGCGTCAGGCGGCCGCCTCACCGCCCGCGGGTGGGCGCGAGGGCGCGGAGTGGATCAGCCGGATGATCGCCTGGCTCATCCGGGCGTAGTCGTGGTCGTTGACCAGCTCGCCGCGCAGGCTGAAGTCGTTCATCACCGCGATCCGGTCGGCGAGCGTGACGATCTCCGGCAGGTCCGAGGAGATCAGCAGCAGCGCCAGCCCGGCCTCCGCCAGCTCGGCGATCAGCTCGTGGAACGCCGCCTTGGTGCGTACGTCGATGCCCACGGTCGGCTCGTCCACGATGAGGATCTCGCACTCGGCGGCCAGCCACTTCGCCAGGCTGACCTTCTGCTGGTTGCCGCCGGAGAGCTGGCCCGCGAGCTGCGACGGCGACGAGATCCTGATGCCCAGCCGGTCGGCGTACCGGTCCACCAGCCGTCGTTCCGCCCGGTCGGTGACCAGCCCGGCCCTGGCCAGGCGGCGCCACACGGTGACGCCGACGTTGCGGGCGATCGTCTGGTCGAGGAAGAGGCCCTCCTCCTTGCGGTTCTCGGTGACGTAGCCGATGCGGTGGCGGCGCAGCGCCTCGCCGACGTCGCGGATGCGCACCGGGCGGCCCCGTACCTCCACCGTTCCCGAGGTGATCCGGTCGAGCCCGAGCAGCGCCTTGGCCAGCTCGCTGCGACCGGCCCCGACCAGGCCGTACAGGCCGAGGATCTCCCCGGGGCGCACCGACAGGGAGATGTCGCGGTGGCCCCGCGCGGTGGAGACCCCGTCCAGCCGCAGGGCCGGTGGCGTCGCCGGGTCGACGTGCCGCTCGGCGAGGCGGACCGACGAGTACGCCCGCCCGACCATGAGGTCGACGATCTGGTCCTGCGTGTAGCCGGCGAGCGGCTCGGCCTCGGCCACGGTACGCCCGTCGCGCAGCACGGTGACCGTGTCCGCGACCGCGAACACCTCCTCCAGCTTGTGGCTCACCAGCACGACCGCGTGCCCGCCGTCGCGCAGCTTGCGGACGATCCCGTAGAGGCGGTCGGCCTCGTCCCCGGTGAGCGACGCGGTCGGCTCGTCGAGCAGCAGCACCTTGCTGTCGACGCTCAGCGCCTTGGCGATCTCGACGAGCTGCGCCTGCGCCACGGACAGCCGGGAGACCGGGGTGTCCGGGTCGAGGTCCAGATCGAGCAGGCCGAGGCAGCGGCGGGCCTCGGCGCGCATCCGTTCCCTGTCGACGAGGCCGAAGCGGCGCGGCAGGTGGTGCAGCAGGATGTTCTCGGCGACGGAGAACTCGGGGATCAGATTGCGCTCCTGGTGCACCACGCCGATGCCGGCCCGCTGGGCGTCGAGCGGCCCGCTCAGGTGCAGCTCGGCGCCGTCGAGCGCGACCCGCCCGCCGTCCGGCCTGTGCACGCCGGTGAGGATCTTGATGAGCGTGCTCTTGCCCGCGCCGTTCTCGCCCAGCAGGGCGTGCACGCTGCCCTCGGCCAGCCGCAGCGTGGCCCCGTCCAGGGCGCGGACTCCCGGGAACGTCTTCACCAGGTTCTCGGCGACGAGCATCATGACAACCTCCTCGACAGCCTCTGGCGTGCGGTGCCGAGCAGCACCGCACCGAGGACGACCGCGCCGACGATCAGGTCGATCCAGCGCGGGTTGATGCCGAACTGCGCCTGCATGACGTCCACCAGCCGGACCAGGAACGCGGCCAGGCACGTGCCCGCGACGCTGACCACCCCGCCGGCCAGCGCGACCCCGCCGATGATCGGCGCGGCGAAGCTCGGCAGCAGCAGGTCGTCGCCGATGCTGGAGTTGACCGACCCGGACGCGGCGACCGTGATGACGGCGGCCACCCCGGCGAGCAGGCCGCTGAGCCCGTGCGCGATGACGATCGAACGGTCGTTGGAGACGCCGGACAGCCGCGCGGCGAACGGACTTCCGCCGGTCGCCAGCAGCTTCCTGCCCGCCACCGCCCGGCCGAAGAACAGCGCCACCAGAGCGGCCACCACCAGGGCGAACACGAGGACGACCGGCAGCCCGAGCAACGAGGCCGCGCCCAGGTCGCGCAGCCCCTGCGAGTACCCCTGGAAGGTGTCGGGGCCGTTGATCCCGTACCGGAGCCCTTCGATGATCGTCATGGTGGCGAGGGTGACGATGAAGCCGTTAATCCGGGTGAACACGACGAGCAGCCCGTTGACCAGGCCGGCGGCCAGGCCGACCCCGAGCGCGCCGAGCACGGCCAGCGGGGCGGGCAGGCCGGCTTCGAGCATGAGCCAGGCCGCGACCATGGCGCACAGGCCCGTGAGCGTGCCGACCGACAGGTTCATCTGGCCGATGGCCAGCACGACCATCTGGGACAGGCCGATGACGATCGGGACGGCGAGGAAGCGGAAGAACGCGTCCAGCGTGCCGCGTGAGAGCAGGTTGCCGTCCGTGGCGACGGCGAGCGCGACGAACCCGGCGGCGGCGAGCACCGCGAGGGTGAACTCGGGCCGGGCGGTGACGCCCCTGAGCCTGCCGCCGGGCCGGGCGCTGGTGGTGCCGGTGCTCATGCCCGTGCCCCCCTTCGTTCCGCGGCGACGTGGCGTACGCGGTCGAGCGACAGCGCGCCGAGCAGCACCAGGCCGATGTAGAGATTGAGCTGGTCGAGCTGGAACTGCAGCAGGTTCAGGCCCTTGTAGATGACCTGGGTGAGCGTCGCGCCCAGCACCGTGCCGAGCACGCTGACCGCGCCACCGGCCAGCAGCGTGCCGCCGAGCACCGGCCCGAGGAACGACGGCAGCAGGAACGCGTCGCCGATGCGCGCCGAGAACGCGCCGTTGTTCGCGGCCAGCAGGAACCCGGCCAGCCCGGCGAGCAGCCCGCTCAGCGCGTGGGCCTGCACCACCCGGCTCCGTACGGGGATGCCCGACAGCTCGGCCGCCTTCTCGTTCGCGCCGGTCATCAAGATCTCCCTGCCCAGCCTGCTGAAGCGGAACAGCAGCCCCACCGCCAGCACCGCGACGAGCGCGAGAGGCACGACGAGCGGGATGTACGGCCCGCACACGTCACCCATGCAGTAGTCGGCGAACGTGTCGTTGCGCAGCGCGTCCATGCCTGCGGGCCGGACGCTGAAGGCGACCCCGTCGGTGAACCTGGTGTAGAGGATCGTGATGAGCCCCACCAGGGCGAAGTCCATCGCCAGCGTGACCACGAACGAGTTCACCCCGGTGCGCGAGATGACCAGCCCCGCCAGCGCGCCGAGCAACGTGCCCACGAGCAGCCCGATCACCAGGCCCACCACCAGCGAGACGCCGAGGCGGTCGTAGGCCAGGCCCATGGCGAACGCGCTCATCGCCGCCATCCGGCCGACGGCCATGTTCATGTGCCCCAGCGACAGGACCGCGAGCTGCGACAGGCCGACCACCGCGTACACGCTGATGTCCGACTGCAGGGGCACGAGCGTGAGCGTGGTGTCCAGGAACGCCGGCCGCAGCGCGGTGAAGAGCGCGACCAGGGCGAGCAGCAGGAAGAGCAGGCCGAGACGCGGGTTGGCCCAGAGCGGCGTCCGCGACGCCCCGCGCGGTCCCGGCTGCCCCGGTGCCGGGGTCTGCGGCGGCGTCGCGGTGCGCGTGCTCACCGGACTCTCCGGTCGTCGATCGCGTCCCGGTCCCAGACGATGCCGAGCCCGGGTGACGAGGGCGCGAGCGCGTGCCCGTCGACGACCTCGATCTCCTGCCGGGTGATGGCCCTGAGCTGGGGGATGTGCTCCAGGTAGCGGCTGTTCGGGACCGCACAGCACAGGCTCACGTGCAGCTCCATGAGGAAATGCGGACAGACCGGTACGTTGTACGCCTCGGCCAGGTGCGCGACCTTGAGCCAGGGCGTGATGCCGCCGATGCGCGCCACGTCCACCTGCACGATGCCGGCCGCCTGCCGGTGCAGGTACTCGCGGAACTGCGCCACGGAGTACAGCGACTCGCCGACCGCGACGGGGATCGAGGCGGCCGCGGCCAGCGCCTGGTGCCCGGATACGTCGTCGCCCGGCAGCGGCTCCTCGAACCAGTAGGGGTCGGACGGCTCCAGCAGCCTGGCCCGCCTGATCGCCTCCGCGGGGGTGAGCGACTGGTTGGCGTCTAGCATCAGGTCGAAGTCCGGCCCGACCGCCGCGCGGACCGCGGCCAGCCGCTCCGCGTCCTCCACGGGAGAGCGGCCGATCTTGAGCTTCACGCCGGGCCAGCCCGCGGCCTTGCTGGCCCTGGCCCCGGCGATGAGCTGCTCGGTGGTGAGGTGCAGCCAGCCGCCCTCGGTGTCGTACAGCGGGATGCGGTCCTTCGCGCCGCCCGCGAGGACCCACAGCGGCTGGCCCGCGTCGCGGCACCGCCAGTCCCACAGGGCCGTGTCGACGGCGGCCAGGGCCAGGGAGGTGATCGCGCCGACCGTGGTCGCCCGGGTCGCCGCGAACAGATCGTGCCACACGGCCTCCACCCGGCGCGCGTCCGCGCCCACCAGCCTGGGCAGCAGGTAGTCGCGCAGCAGGGCGAGCACGGCGGTGCCCCCGGTGCCGATCGTGTACGTGTAACCGGTGCCGGTGCCGCCGTCGTCGGTCTCGACCTCGACGAAGACGGTCTCCTGCTTGATGAACGACTGGACGGCGTCCGTCCGGACGGTCTCCACCTCGAGGTCGACGAGGTACGCCGCGGCGTGGGTGATCGCGGGCAAGGGTGGCTCCTCCTGAGGGCTCGCGGGACTACTTGCAGGACAGGTACTGGCTGTCGAACGCCGTCTTCAGCTCGTCCGTCTTCGCCTGCCGGTCCGTGTTGTAGGTGTCGATGTCGTCCTTGGTCACGACGAAGGAGCCGGAGTCGACGGTCACGCCCGGCTGGGTCATCGTGCAGCCGCCCGCGAGCTTCGTCAGCGCGTACGAGCCGACGGACGCCTGGCCGACCGGGTTCTGCAGCACGGTCGCGGCGACCGAGCCGTCCCGGATTCCGGCGAGGATGGTCTTGTCGTCGTCGATCGCGACGACCTTGATCGGCAGCTTGGCCCGCTGGACGCCCTCCGCCGAGGCCACCGCCGGGTTGTAGGCGGTGTTGACGATGCCCTGGATCTGGTCGCCCTTGGCGGCGAGCAGGTCGGCGACGGCCTTCTGCGCCGTCTGCAGGTCCTTGTCCACGTCGGTCACGGTCTGCAGGAGCTTGACCTTCCCGCCGGTCTCGTCCACGGCCTTCTGCACGCCCGCGATGCGGCGCTGGGTGTTGGAGTCGACCTTGTTGCCGGTCAGGTGCACCAGGTCGCCCTGGCCGCCCATGGCCTCGATCGCGGCCTGCGCCGCCTTGTAGGCGGCCAACTGCACGTCGGTGGACAGGCAGAAGTCCGCCTTGTCGACGTCGCCCGCCGGGCAGGACGCCAGCGAGGCGACCGGGAAGCCCTGCCGCTTGAGGTCCTCGAAGGTGGCGTTGATGTTCTCCGGGGAGACGCCGAACACGCCGAAGGCGTTGTAGCCCTGCGCGGCGAGGGACTTCAGCACGTCGTTCTGCTTGGTCTGGTCCCAGTCGGAGGTCTCGTTGAAGGTGACGTCGCCGACGCCGAGATCGCTCTTCGCCTTGGCGGCGGCGTCCTTCCACGGCTGGAAGTACGGGTGCGCCCCGCCCGGAACCAGGGCGATTCTGACCTGGTCAGGCGTCCTGGTGGACGCGTCCGCCGTCGCCATGTCGTCGCTCTTCCTCGTGCAACCCGCGATGGCGGTGGCGGCGAGCACCAGGGCGGCAGCCAGCCCGCCGAGCCGGACCAATGGTCGTTGATTCATGACCGCGCCTCTCGAAGGATCATGGATCCTATAGGATGTTTCATGGAGGTATAGTCCGTGTTCCGGCAGCACGTCAAGACCTGACGTTCGGGCGATACGCCTGCGCCGTGGGAGGATGGGGCCCGATGGCAGCCACCGAACCGATCCGTCTCCGGCGCTCGACGCTCGGAGACGACGTCTACGACGTGCTCAGGGCGCGGATCCTGGAGCACAGCATGCGGCCCGGCGACCGGGTCAACATCGACGCGCTCGCCCGCGACCTCGAGGTGTCACAGACACCGATCCGCGAGGCCCTGGCGCGTCTGGAGTCCGACGGGCTGGTCCGCAAGCGCCCCCTTGTGGGCTACACGGTCAGCCCGCTGCTCACCCGCGCCGAGTTTGACCACCTCTTCGAGATGCGGCTGCTGCTGGAGTGCGCCGCCACGCGCTGGGCCGCCGAACGGGCCACCCCGCAGCAGCGCGAGGCGATCACCGCGGAGGCCGCCACCACGATCGCCCAGGAGCCGGACGACCCGAGCGGCTGGCGCTGGCACGCGGCCTTCACCACGCACGACGCCCGCCTGCACGACCTCATCGCCACGGCCTCCGGCAACCCCCTGCTGCGCGAGGGCCTCGAACGCCTGCACGTCCACCTCCACCTGCACCGGAGATACTTCCCCTACGCCCACGCCGGCACGACGATCGAGGAACACCAGCGCATCGCGGAGGCCATCGAGGCCGCCGACCCCGACGCGGCCGAGACGGCGATGCGCGCACACCTGACCGAGGCCCGCGAGCGCCGCCTGACGGCGTTCGACTGACCGGGTTCGACTGACTGGGTTCGACTGACCGGGTTCGACTGACTGGGTTCGACTGATGCGTCAGTCGGGCGTCAGGGCCGGGACCGGTTCCGCACCGGCCGGGGAAGCCTGAGAGGATCTCGGGATGGAATTCGACGGCCAGGCCGAGTTGCTCCAAGAAAGCGTCGAACGGCTCGGCGAGCGGGCCGGACGGCAGTTCGCCGCCCTGGCCCGCCGCGGTTTCCGGCTGACCCCTCCGGCCGACGGAGCCGGGGCCACCGGGCACTGCCGGTTCGGCGGCCCCGCCCTGCTCGAACCCGGCACCTCGTGGCCTCGGTTCGGCGGCTTCCCGCTGTCCCTGCACGCCGTGCTCGACACCGGCGCGCTCGCCGCCTGGCTCGGGACCGACCTGCCCACCCGGCCGGGCCTGCTCAACTTCTTCTTCCTCGACCCCGACGTGCCGTACGACGAGCACCGGCACCTGGACGATTCCGCGCCCGAGGCGTGCCGGGTGGTCCCCGCCGATCCGGCACGGGCGGCCGAGACCGCGGCCCCCGCCCCGGCGAGGACCTATCCGGCCGTCCCCGTGCACGCTGACCCCGTGGTCATGCTCCCGGACTCCTTCGACGTCGATGACGACGACGTCCCGTACGATCGGGACGAGCACTGGGGAGCCACGTCACTCATCCTCGACGCGATGTACGACCTCGACGGCAACACCTCCGGCGGCCACCGCGCCTTCGGCTGGCCGGACACGTCGTACGCGTCCAAGGTGACCCGGCGCGACGCCGACGGGCCCGTGGTTCACCTGCTCCAACTGGCGGCAGACGCGCACCTCGGGTGGGGGTGGGGCGACAACGGGACGATGTACTTCACGATCCCGATGAAGGCGTTCGCGGAGGGCGACTTCAGCCGGGTCGAACCGGAGATGCGCTGCTGCTGACCGCCGGGGCGGCCCGCCGCACCGCCGCACCGGCCGTCTCGGTCGCCAGGGCGATCACCTCGGATCGTGCCGTGGCCAGCGAACTCGCCGCCAACGGCCGGAAGGCGGCCAGGTGCGGCATCAGACCGGCCATGGTCAGCTCGGCGGTGACGACGAAGAGGTTCTCGTCGGGCACACCGTGCTCGGCGAAGTACGCCCGCAGGTAAGGGGTCAGGAAGTCCCAGCCCTCCCGGGGAGTGCCGGGGCCGTACGCGCCGCCGCGCGCGGTGATCACCACGACCCGGGTGTCGCGCAGCAGGCTGTCACCGGTGTCAGGATCGCTGAACGCCCCCGGGAAGCTCACCCGGTCGATCCAGGTCTTCAGCGCCGCGGGCACCCCATAGTTGTACATCGGCGCGCCGATCAGCACCGTGTCGGCCGCCAGCAACTCGTTGATCAGCGGGTGGGTCAGCGCCCACTCCCGCCGCTCGGCCGGGCTCCTGACCAGCTCGCCCACCCGGTCCGGCGGCAGCAGGCCGTGCCGCTCCGCCCGCCTGCCCAGCGCGCAGTAGGCGGTGTCCAGCGGCGGCACCGGGTCGGCGGCCAGGTCCCTGTACCGGTAACCGCCGGAGCCGTGCAGCGCCCGCCACGTGTCGGCGAACGACGCGGTCAGCCCTCTGCTGACCGACTCCTCGCAACGATGGGCACTGGAATCCAGATGCAGCAAGGTCGTCATGGTCCTCTCCTGTCACCTCGGTCACGTCGGGTACGTCATAGGGGGTGACGCGACGAGGTGAGGAAAGGTGACCGGGTGAACGAGGGTGACGGGCTGGCGGAACGGTTCGAGGCGCACCGGGGACGGTTGCACGCGCTCGCGTACCGAATGCTGGGCTCGCGGAGCGAGGCCGAGGACGCCGTGCAGGAGGCCTGGCTCCACCTGGCGCGCGTCGACGCCCGTGAGGTGGACAACCTGGGCGGCTGGCTGCGTACCGCGGTGACCAGGATCTGCCTCGACATCCTCCGTTCGCGCAGGTCACGGCCCGAGCACCTCGCCGGGCAGGAGGTGTTCGACGAGGTGCCCGACGGGGGAGCCCGGCCGGAGGACGAGGCGGTGCTGGCCGACTCCGTCAGCAACGCGCTGCTCGTGGTGCTCGACACGCTGAACCCGGCGGAACGCGTCGCGTTCGTGCTGCACGACATGTTCGGCGTGCCGTTCGACCAGATCGCGCCGATCGTGGAGCGCACGCCCGTCACCACGAAGAAGCTCGCCAGCCGCGCGCGGCGGAAGGTCCACGGCACACCGGTGGTCCCGGCGGCGGAGCTGGCCCGGCACCGGCACGTCGTCTCCGCGTTCCTGTCCGCCGCGCGCGAAGGTGACCTCGACGGCATCCTCGCCGTGCTGGCCCCCGACGTGGTACGCCGCGCCGACCCGGCGGCCCTGCCCCCGGGCGTGGCGGCCGAGGTGCGCGGCGCGCGGGCCGTGGCGGAGGGGACCGTCGCGCTCGCCCAACGGTCGCGGCTCGCCGAGCCGGCGCTGGTCGACGGCAGGGTCGGGCTGGTCGTGGCCCCGGGCGGGCGGCTGGTGTTCGCGGTCGCCTTCGCGGTCGAGCACGGCAGGATCACCGAGTACGACGTGATCGCCGACCCCGCGCGCCTGAGGCGGCTCGACCTCGCCGTGCTCGGTCCTCCTGCCGAGGGCACCGGCGGTGGGTGAGGTCAGCGTCGCGACCGCGTGACGTCGGCGGGTTCCGCGGTGCGGCGTCGCAGAGCCTGGAGGCCGACCAGGTCGTCGGCGAGGGCGTCGGGGACCTCGTCGTCGAAGCGGGCCAGGACCGGGCGGCGCGCGGCCACGGCGACGACCACGGCCATGGCGACGGCGAACAGCACATAGATGAAGCCGATCCCGCGTCCCTCGCCGACGCCGATGACCGCCCCCACCGTGGAGGCGAGCGGGCCGCCCGGCGCCAGCAGGGGCTCGGCCACGGCCGCGCCCAAGGGGGCGACGACGCCGAACGCGAGCGGCAGCGTCGACCAGGCGATCAGCGTGTTGAGCGCGAACACCCGCCCGTGGTAGCGCTGCGGGACCTTGACCTGGACGATCGTGGCGTAGATGCCGTTCACCAGGGCCAGGCACAGCGACATCCCGAACGCCCCGGCCGCCACGAGGGCGAGGTCGGCCCGCAGGCCGGTGGCGAGGCAGAAGACGGCCAGGACGAGCGTCCCGAGCAGCACGCCGCGCATGCGCGAGCGGCGCGGGCCGCCCCACACGGCCATGGCGAGCCCGCCGAGGAAGGCGCCGAGCCCCGACAGGAACGCCACCCTGGCCACCCCGTCGAGGTCCGAGAACGACAGCACCAGCGGCGAGACCATCAGGAACAACGGCGACAGGAAGACGTTGAGCGCCGCGAAGTACAGCAGCATGGCGCGCAGGCCGCGCTGGCCCCACGAGTAGCGGAACCCCTCCACGATCTCGGCCGTCACCGACTCCTTGCGCCGCCACGGCATGGTCGCGGGGAAGCGGACGAGCAGCACCACGGTGATGGCGGCCACGTAGCTGAGCACGTCCAGGATCAGGATGCCCTCGAGGCCGATCGAGGCCATCAGCCCCACCGCGATGAGCGGCACGATGAGCTGGGCGGTGCCGCCGACCATCTGCACGACCCCGTTGGCGTGGCCGAGGTACCGCTTGGGGACGAGCTGGGGCACGGCCGACGAGTACGCGAGCCGCTGGAACGTCAGGGCCACCGACAGGCACGCCAGCGTCGGGTAGATGTGCCAGACCTCCAGGTTGCCCGTCCACAACAACGAGCCGAGGAGGAGCTGGACGCCGCCCGCGGCCACGTCGCCGATGATGAGCACCCGCCGCCGGTCCGAACGGTCGACGATCGCCCCGGCGATGGGCGAGGCGAGCATGCCCGGCACCAGCCCAATCACGGCGAACAACGCGAACTGCGCCAGCGACCCGGTGGTCAGGTAGATCCAGATCGGGATCGCGAACTCGGTCAGCGCGGACCCCGCCATCGACACGAGCTGGGCCACCGCGACCAGCAGGAACCTGCTCATGCTCGGCCGCGCCCCGGCCGCGACCGCCTTCTCTGGGCCCGCCTCCCCCGGGCCCGCCTCCCCTGGCACCGCCTCACCGGCGGCCGGGACGTCTGAGCCCGAGGTGCCGGAGACGGGGGTGCCGGGCGCCGGGGCGTCCGAGACCGAGACGCCCGACAGCCGCCAGCCGGGGCCGCCCGGCTCCGGGCCGGGAACGCCGGGCGCCGGGGCGTCCTCGGTCCCCAGCGCGGGATGCGTCAGCGTGACGATCTCCGCCAGCTCCTCCGCCCGGTACTTGAGGAAGAAGTGGCCCGCCTCGTCGAGCACCACCACGGCGGCCCGGGGGGTGAGGAAGTGCCACTCCCTGAACCGCTCCTGGTAGTACTCCGTGGCCGGGTCGCGCTCCCCCGCGACGGCGATGACCGGGGCGCGCAGCCGTTGGACCGACCGCTGGAAGAGCCCGGTGAAGTACTCCTCCGCGGCGTCCGAGTCCCGCCGCATGTTGCGGATGATCCGGCGGGCCTGGGCCGGGTCCAGCTCGCCCATGTCGACGCCCATCGAGGTGAGCCAGTTGGCGTACCCCTGGTCGCCGCGCAGGAACTCCATCCGCGCCAGCCTGGACAGCGCCGACATCGCCCTGCCGCTCGGCCGGGCGAACGGGAAGATCGCCCCGATGTAGACCGCCTCCAGCGCCCTGCCGTCGGCCTCCAGGCGGCGGGCGATCTCCACGGTCAGCGCCGAGCCGACACCGCAGTGCCCGTACAGGACGAGCGGCCCGGTGACCTTCGCCTGGATCTCCGCCACGCACCGGGCGGCCAGGTCGTCGAACGCCAGCCGCTCCTCGTCCAGGCCCACGTCGTGCCCGGGGATCGCCACCGACCACAGCGCGCACGTGCCGGGCAGGGCGTCGGCGAGCGGCTGGTAGACGATCGCGCTTCCCCCGCCGTACGGGACGCAGACGTACGTCAGCTCGGCCGTGCGTCCGGCGGGGGTCAGCTCCTGCAGCAGCCCGCGCTCCTGCGGCGGCCCCTCGACGAGGGCGGCCAGCTCTCTGACCGTCGGGTGGCGGAACAGGTCGGTCACCGCCACGCCGCCGGAGCCCTCGGGCAGCTCCCTGCGCAGCCTGGCCACGGCCCTGATGGCGACCAGCGAGTGGCCACCGGCCTGGAAGAAGTCGTCGTCGATGCCGAGTTCCGCCACGCCGAGCAGGTCGCACCAGACGGCGGCGATCGCCTGCTCGGTCGCGGTACGCGGCGCGACGCGCTCGCCCTCGCCCGCCGCCGGGCCAGGGGCGGGCAGGCGTGCCCTGTCGACCTTGCCGTTCGAGCTGAGCGGCAGTCGTTCGAGCTCCACGAACCGGGTGGGCACCATGTAACCGGGCAGGTCGCGGGCCAGGTGGGCGCGCAGGACCTCGATACCGGGGCCCGGCAGCGAGCGCGGCACCACGTACGCGACCAGTTCGCGCTCCCCGCGCTCCCCCACGGTGGTGACGACGCATTCGGCCACGCCCGGATGCCGGGCCAGGTGCGTCTCGACCTCGCCCGGCTCCACCCGGTAACCCCGGATCTTGACCTGGGAGTCGGCCCTGCCGAGGAACTCGATGGTTCCGTCGTGGTGGTAGCGTCCCAGGTCGCCGGTCCGGTAGAGGGGCTCGCCGGTGCGCGGGTGGGTGACGAAGGCCGCCGCCGTACGCTCGGAGTCGCGCCAGTAGCCGGACGCGACCCCGGCCCCGCCGATGAACAACTCGCCCGGCACCCCGGCGGGCACGTCGAGCAACCGCCCGTCGAGGATGTGGAAGCTCTGGTTGGCCAGCGGCCGGCCGTACGGGATGGAGGGCCAGGCGGGGTCCACGTCGCCGATCTCGTGGTGGATCGACCAGATGGCACCTTCTGTCGCGCCGCCGAGGCTGACGACGCGTACGCCGGGGGCGAGGGCGCGGATGCGGTCGGGCAGGCTCAGCGGGATCCAGTCGCCGGACAGCAGGACGAGCCGCAGCGAGGACAGGTCGGTCCCCTCGTGCTCGGCGTGGTCCACCAGCAGCTCCAGGAGGGCGGGGACCGAGTTCCACACGGTGACGCGGTGCTCGGCGACCAGGCGGGCCCAGGCCGCCGGGTCCTTGTCCTCCTCGGGCGCGGGCAGGACGAGGGACGCTCCGGCGGCCAGGGTGCCGAAGACGTCGTAGACGGACAGGTCGAAGCTGAGCGCGGAAAGGGACAGCACGCGGTCGTCGGCGCGGACGCCGAAGCGCCGGGTGATGTCGCGGACGGTGTTGAGCGCGGCCCGGTGCTCGATCATCACGCCCTTGGGCGTCCCCGTGGAGCCGGAGGTGAAGATCACGTACGCGAGGTCGGACGGCTCGGCCGCGACCTCCGTGAAGCCCCCTTCAACGGCTCCACTGGCGGTGGCGTGGACGGGCAGCACGGTGAGTCCGGGCGGCCAGTCGAGGCTCTCGCCCAGCGCGGGCTGGGTGAGGGCGGGCTGGGTGAGGGCGACGGCGCAGCCGCCGCGTTCGATCACGTGGTCGCGCCGGGCCGGCGGCAGGTCGGCGTCCACCGGCAGGTACGCCGCCCCCGCCCGGTTGATCGCCAGCACCGCGACGACCTGCTCCCAGCCGCGCCGCATCACCACCGCGACCAGGTCTCCCCTGCCCACCCCCGCCCCGGCCAGCTCGGCGGCCAGCGCCGTGGCCCGGCGTTCGACCTCCTGGTGGGTGAGCGCGCCGTCGGGGTGCACCAGGGCGGTGGCATCGGGGGTGCGGCGTGCGGCGGCGGTGACGTCCCAGTGGAGGCAGCCGGGCTCGCCGAGGTCGGCGGCGGTGTCGTTCCAGGTCGCGCGCCGCGCCTGTTCCGCCTCGCCCAGCAGGTCGATCCCGAGGACGGGCCGGCCGGGGTCCGCCGCGACGGCCTCCAGCAGCGCCAGCAGGTGGCCGCTCATCTCCTCGACGCGCTCGCGGGTGAACAGCGCGGTGTTGTACACGAACAGGCCGGTCAGCTCGCCGTCCTCCTCGCCCGCGTACAGCTCCAGGTCGAAGCGGGTCGCCCACTCCCCGAGGTCGAACGGCTCCGCCTCGGGAGCCGCCCCGCGTGGAGCGCCGTAGTTCTGCATGGCGAAGACGACCTGGAAGATCGGCGAGCGGGACGGGTCCCTGGGCACGTTCAGGTCGGCGACGAGCTGCTCGAAGGGCAGCTCCTGATGCGAGTACGCGTCCAGCGCGCTCTCGCGGACCCGCAGCAGCAGGTCGCGGAACGACGGGTCACCGCTCACGTCCATCCGCATGGCCAGCAGGTTGACGAAGCAGCCGACCAGCCCCTCCAGCTCCGGGTGCGACCGCCCGGCCACCGGGGAGCCGATCACCACGTCGTCCTGGCGGGCGTAGCGGCCGAGCAGCGCGCCGAAGGCGGCCAGCAGCACCATGTACGGCGTCGCCGCGTGCTCCTCCCCGAGCCGGGCGAGCCGGGCGGTGACCTCGCGGCCCACCCGGAAGCCGTGGCCCGCGCCCCGGTAGGTGATCTCGGGCGGCCTGGGCCGGTCGGCCGGCAGGTCCAGCGGGACGGCCCCGTCCAGCCGGTCCCGCCAGTGGGCGAGGTCGTCCTCGGCTCCGGGCCGCGAACGCTGCCAGGCCGCGTAGTCCGCGTGGCGCAGCGGCAACGGGTCCGGCTCGCGCCCGGCGTACAGGTCGAGCAGTTCGCGCAGCAGGATCGCGGCGGACCAGCCGTCGGCGGCGATGTGGTGCACGGCCAGCGCCAGCACGTGGTCCCCGGGGGCGAGCCGGAGCAGGAGCGCGCGGGCGACGGGGCCGGAGGCGAGGTCGAACGGTACGGCGAGGAACCGCGCCACCCTGGCCCGCGCCTCCTCCTCGCCCGGGGCGTCCTCCACGGTCAGCGGCAGGTCGGCGGAGCCGAGCACGACGGCGGACGGGCGGCCGTCGTCGGACTCGGGGAAGCGGGTGCGCAGCGTGTCGTGCCGGGCGGCCAGCCGGGCCAGCGCCGACCGCAGCAGCTCCGGGTCGATCGGGCGGCGCAGACGCACGCTCAGCGGGACGGTGTACGCGGCGGCGCCCGGCGCGTACTTCTCCATGAACCACAGCCGCTCCTGCGCGAAGGAGAGCGGCGGCTCGGCGTCGTCGGCGAGCCGGGGGATCCCGGGCCCGGACCGGCGGGCGCGCAGCCGCTTGGCCAGCAACGCGCGCCGGGCGTCGGACAGGGTCGCCGGAGCACCTCCGCCATCGGTCACAGAAACCTCCATGATGCCAATAAATTGCAAGATTCTGCTAGAAATTTGTCGTTGATCGTCAGGTAGTGAAAGGGGCCACCATGCGCCGCATCCTGTTCGTCCACGCCCACCCGGACGACGAGTCGATCGGCACCGGCGCCACCATGGCGAAGTACGCGGCCGAGGGGGCACACGTCAGCCTGGTGACCTGCACGCTGGGCGAGGAGGGCGACGTGGTCCCCGACGACCTCGGCCACCTCACCGCCGACCGCGACGGCCTCGGGCGCTTCCGCCGGGCCGAGCTGGCCCGCGCGTGCGCAGCGCTCGGCGTGCGCGACCACCGCTTCCTCGGCGGGCCGGGACGCTGGCGCGACTCCGGGATGATGGGCACCCCGACCAACGACGACCCGCGCTGCTTCTGGCGGGCGGACGTCGACGAGGCCGCCGCCGAGCTGGCCCTGGTGCTGCGCGAGCTGCGCCCGCAGGTGGTGGTCACCTACGACGCCAACGGCCTGTACGGCCACCCCGACCACATCCAGGCCCACCGGGTGACCCGCCGGGCCGTCGAGCGGGCGGGTGAGCGGGCGGGTGAGCGGGCGGCCAAGTTCTACGCCACCGCCACCCCGATGTCGTTGCTGGCGCAGGCGGTCGGCGCCGGGCCCTTCGAGCAGGTGAAGTCGGTCGCGGACTTCGGCTTCGGGGTGCCCGACGAGCAGGTCACGGCGCGCGTCGACGCGACCGGCCACCTGGCGGCGAAGGTGCGGGCGCTGCGCGCCCACCGCACCCAGCTCACCGTGGCGGACGGGTTCTTCGCGCTGTCCGACAACGTGGGACAGCCGCTGGCCGGTGTCGAGCACTACACGCTGCTGTCGGGGGCCTGCGGCGACGTGGACCCGGTCACCGGGATGGAGACCGATCTGTTCGGCTAGCCACCAGCGCGGCCAGCGCGTCGAGGCCGGAGGGGAACCAGTCCTCGCCGTCCAGCTCGATCAGCACGTCCAGCTCCTCCTCCACGGCGTCGAGCAGCCGTACCAGGGCGATGGAGGTGACGCCGAGCGCGGCGAAGGAGCCGCCGTCGCGCAGCAGCTCCTCGGCGCTCACCTCCCCGTCGCTCGCCTCGGCCAGCGCGTGCGCCAGCCACCGTCTCAGGTCGTCGTCGGCACGGTCGGTCACGGCGTCTCCTTCAGCAGGCGGTCGACTTCCTCATCGGTCAGCCCGGACAGCTCGTCGGCCAGCAGCCGTTCCACCTCGGCGGCCAGCTCGGCGACCGTGCGGTGGGCGAAGACGGCCCGGATGGGGACGTCCACCCCGGCGCTCGCCCGCAGCCTGGCCGTCACGCGTACGGCGAGCAGCGAGTGGCCGCCGAGCGCGAAGAAGTCGTCCAGCGCGCCGACGGGGGCGCCGGTGCCGAGCACCTCCCGCCACACGTCCGCGACCAGGGTCTCGGCGTCGGTGCCCGGAGCGACGTAGCGACGGCCCTGATCGGGGCCGGGATCCGGCAGCGCGGCCCGGTCGACCTTCCCGCCCGGGGTGAGCGGCAGCGCGTCCCGCGCCACCCACAGGTCCGGCACCAGGTACGGCGGGAGCGCCCCGGTCAGGTCGCGGCGCAGCTCCACCACCTCGATGTCGCCCGCCACGTAGGCGACCAGGCGGTCGTCCCTGGCCACGACGGCGGCCTGCCGGACACGCGGATGAGCGAGCAGGCGCTCCTCGATCTCGCCGGGCTCGATCCGGAAGCCGCGCACCTTCACCTGGTCGTCGAGGCGGCCCAGGAACTCCAGCAGGCCGTCGGGGCGCAGCCGTACCTGGTCGCCGGTACGGTAGGCGCGCTCGCCACCGGGGCCGGTCACGAAGCGTTCGGCGGTCAGGCCGGGCCGGCCCAGATAGCCCCGGGCCAGCCCGGCGCCCGAGAGCAGCAGCTCGCCGGGCACCCCGGGCGGCACGAGGTCGCCGTCGGGGCCCACGACGTGGGCGCGGGTGCCGCCGATGGGCAGTCCGATGGGGGGCCGTCCTGGATGGTCCTCGCCCAGGTCGGCGACCGTGGCGATGATGGTCGCCTCGGTCGGCCCGTAGGTGTTGACCAGCCGTACGGCGTCGCCGAACCGCGCGCGCCAGCGCGCCACCGCGGGCGCGTGCACCTTTTCGCCACCGATGATCACCAGCCGGAGCCGCTCCGGCCAGGCCACCTGCTCGATCTGCGCGACCAGTTGGTGCCAGTAGGCCGTGGGCAGGTCGAGCACGGTGATCTCGCGGCCCCGCGGCGAGGCGAGCAACTCGGGCAGCGTCAGCGGCCCGCCGGGCAGCAGCTCCAGCGCGGCCCCCGAGGCCAGGGCCGGGAAGATCTCCTCCGCGTGCGCGTCGAACGCCGTCGAGGCGAACTGGACCACCCGGTCCCCCGGTCCCAGGCCGTAGTGCTCCCGCATCCAGGCCACCCGGCCGGCGAGGGCTTCGTGCTCCACCACGACCCCCTTGGGCCGCCCGGTGGAGCCGGAGGTGTAGATGACGTACGCGGCGTCGCCGGGTCCCGGACCATCCGCCGGTCCCGGTTCGCGCGCGGGCGGGGCCCCCGCGTCGCGGGCGGAGGTGATCTCCTCGCCGGACAGCACCAGGTCGGCGCCGCCGTCCGCCAGGAGCAGGCGGACCCGCTCGCCGGGCAGGTCGGCGTCCAGGGGAAGGTACGCGCCGCCCGCTTCCAGCACCGCGAGCAGCGCCACGACGGTCGCGATCGACCGGTCCGCGCGGATCGCGACCACGCTCTCGGGGCCGACGCCCCGCTCCCGCAGCCGGGCCGCGAGCGCCTGCACGCGAGCGCCGAGCGCCGCGTAGCCGACGGCGTCC